>DXHF01000345.1 GCA_019113605.1 Candidatus Paenibacillus intestinavium | reverse complement strand
GATTTTCAGAAAAGAATTGAAGTTGCATAGGCATTAATAAACGTTTTTTCATGATTATTCCTCCACGGTTACGCCGCTACCCGATAATTTAACTAGTTACGCCAGTCAGTCGGAACAGCTTTCTCTTTAGTGCCTGTAAGCAGTAAGAAGGCATAATAAAAAGCCGTTAGCGAATGGGCTAGCGACTTTGATTAACTTTGATATATTTGTTCTGATTTTCTTCGAAATCACACATGAACCATGCGAGTGTATCTTGCGCCAGTTCACTGTTGAACAGTGCCTGAAACTTAACCTTCAATAAGTACCAATAAAATGGAATCTTAAACTTAATTTTTAGTGTAATGCTGTTACTTTCCATTTTTATCGGCTCCTATACTTTCTATTTGGTTTGTAAGGTTTTTTGGGCTTTTCAAATTGATATGTTTCTTGAATGTTATCTAGTCCGTCAATGATTCCATAGAATTTCAAAGTGACTTCGGATATATTGTCAACGCTCGATTTGATGTCAACATCAGTTAAACCGTTAATCTTCGTACCGTCAACGAACAAACCATTGCTGATTGAAACTTTATTTAGTTTTGACAAGATTATAACCCTCTTTCTTTAAGTGACTTCTCAAAAGCGTCACGATCAACATAAGGTGCCGTACTACATCTGCAAAACGGATGCATGTTTGGCGCATTTATTCCTGGTTCTATTTCATCAACATCAAATACTTTTCCATTAAGCGGTAAACACAGACGACACGCTGAAGGCTCAGAAATGAATGTGTACTTTGTAACATCAGCATCACGATAACTGCGCTCTTGAATGCCAATCTGCACCCTAGTCGTTTCTGTAACCATCAAACGCTCTGTATTGAATCGAGTATTCTCTCTACCTTTCTCGGTAAGGAATCTCGTTAATTCAGATGCCAACTGTTTAGGGTTTCTACCCATCGTCACACTACGTACAAGCAACTTATCTAAATCAGCTTTCAACTCTGCTTGGTACATCCATAGTCGTTCACTGAATGTTGCAAATCCATCCGCTCGAAACGAGCTGTTTATTACTTGCTCCACTAATTTGGCATAGCCGCTTTTAGCGATCGTCATTTCTAGGATGCCTGCTTGTCGTTGCAGTTCCTTCAAGCCTGCACTGGTAAGCTCTCCCGAAAAGTACTTGTCCATATCGTTAAATGTGGCTATCAGCTCAAGTCCAATATTTGCTTTCAGCAATTCCAAGCGATTGACACGCATCGTAAGGTTGTATAGCTTCAATTCCTTGTTTGCTGTAGGTGAGAAGTCTTTCTCTTTAACATACTTCTTAGCCTTGCGAGCAAATGCTTTTACATCCATCTCACTAGCACGCTTCATTGCTTCGCTACGAGTGATTTTCTGCCCGTTGGAAAAACTATCCCACTGTGCGTCTATCTCTTTCTGTATCGCATCCTGTGCGTATTGTAGGCGCTTCTTGATCTCGTTCATGCGTTTCTTGTCATCTTTAATCTGTTGCTCTTGCCAAGCTTTCTCACGCTTGATGAAGTAATCTTGTGATTTCACTTAATCACTCCTTAGTAATCGAATAAACGATATCAAAGAGTTCTTCTTTTCCTTGTTCATACTTTTTCATCTCTTCACGGTATTCATTGCCAGTCGCTCGTTCCATGAGATTCATTTCAAGTTCTTCTCCATATAAATCGTATGCTTTTTTGGCGAAAGTAATTAGTGACTTAATTGCTTTTTCTCTTTGCTTTTTAGCTGTTAAATCAGAAGTGCCATCACGGTATGTTACGACGCTTGCATTCTTTAAGGATTCAATTACATCTTCAGTTACTGGTTCGTTTTGATTAAACTCCATGATACTTCCTCCCTACCAAGAAAATCTGACTAACTCAATTTTTGCATCAATCGTATGGTCGTCCTCGTAATCCTCAACAGTAAAGCCGCCATCTTGAAACTCTTTGCGAATATCATCTGTGATTACGTCTTTGCCATAAAAAACTTCGTTGAGTCCTTTTTGCATAGCTTCGGCGATAGCTTCCTTGATATTCTCACTATCTTTCTTCTGATACTCGTTCATCATCTGTTCTTTGAGATTCATTTTTTAAACCTCCACATCGGTTTCTTCATCACTGTCAAACACGCCTTTATCTATTGGCGCTTCAGCATTCACACGTTTTAGTTCTGCGTTTACATCTGGAACAAATGAAGCAAGTCCGAGGATAGTCTCTTGGCTCAACTCCGCTCCTGCATCAACAAGCGCTTTAAGCTCTTCTAGAATCGCTTTAGGTAGATTAGGTGTAAATGTAATACGCATACCTTTCAGGTCGGAGTTTTCCAATTCTGCGATGCTTGATTTAAGGTTGAATAAAAGACGATATCGTCGCATCAGGCCTTTTTTAAAGAGCCGTTGCTTAACTGCCGTCATCTGTTCGAATCCGAATAGTTTATATTTCATCGCTTCACCAGATTGCACACCTGAGAAGTTATCATCTGTTAAATCAGGAACCATCGAAATCTCGTGGATATCCTTCCTCACACGATCTTTATAAGCTTCTACGCCATTTACATCATATTGCTTATAAATATAGCCAGCTGTCACAGATGTTTTATTGCCGTTGATATCTGTGCCAGATTCAAGGAGCAACATGTTTGCATCCTTTTGCTTGGCTGCATCGTCAGCAGTTAAACCAGACGCTTGGATATCTCCGCTAATCACTAGAAGTGCATCGTTTAAGTCTGTCATGTAGTTTGCTGTATCGGATTGGCCTGCATCGTACAAATCCATTAGCGAGAGAGTATCTTCGTATAAACCCATTCTGAAACGGTTTGGTGAGTACTCAGTAATAGGAACTTCTTTCAGTTCATGCGGTTCCTCTTCTGGGTTTTCAAGTGAGATAGAGTGCAGAGAAGTTTCTTTGTAATAAATTGTTTTATCTGATGTGTAGATAATCGGCTGAATAAATTGCTTGTCAGCGTTTTTTGAGAATCTTGTTTTAGGATATCTCACCGCCAGTATAGGCTCACGCTTAACAGTCGTGTCATAAACAACAAACGTCTCAAACACATTTGCTAAATCTACATAGTCGATATCGTCTTTGTCTCGGTAACTGATTTCATAAGCTCTGCCATATTTATCCATGTCTAACCAAAGCTCGCCATTCAAACCATCAACATCATTATTCGTGTTGAATTCGTCAATTTGCTTTTGCTGGTCATCACTATCGATCTGAACCTTAATCGGATTGCCTGTGTTGTAACCTACATCAAACGTACATAATACCTTGCCGAAGTTGTGTGCAGAGCGATGATCCGCTTTTTCCTTTTCCTTACGTCTTCGGTTTTTCATGATGTTGGTGTTTCTTGCTTTGTAATAATCGTCTAATACTTCAAGTCTTGGGACTTGGTATTGATGGTGATGTTGGATCATTCCTGCTAAAGTGTCCAAATCAGCGAGCAAGTCTTCTGCAGAACTAAACCGATAATGGATATTCGATTCTACTTCAAAGCTGACATAGTTGACATTCACATCAGCAGACGCTCTGCTATCAACGTCATATTCAAATTCATTTACTTTATCCATTCCTCACACTCCTTACAA
>DXHF01000344.1 GCA_019113605.1 Candidatus Paenibacillus intestinavium | reverse complement strand
ATTAAGTTGTTCGATTTTAATTTGAAGATCTGATAATTGTGCAATATAGCTCGTTTCAAGCTGTGCAATTTGCTCATCATAGCTCGTTTGCAGTGTTTTAATTTGTTGCGATGTTTGTTCTTCGATTTGCTGAGTAACTTCTTTTTTGAAATGCTCCATATAGGAATGAGTGGCGTAAAAGCCACCAACAATTAATAGTAGCCATAGCATGAAAAAGTTAATAAATGCGAGCCGAAATCTTCGTTTTTTGCTACTTTCCTTACGACGTACTGCTGATACTTCTTCTGTTTGTAATTGTGTCATATCACTTTCACCTCAATAATTAGACGTTAACAACATTAGTAATTGTTGCAACATTATATATTGTAACATTTTGAATTGGGCGATGGTGGTGTATAATGAAAATAGTAAGAGGCATATAATGGAGGTTATATAGATGAATCAATTAGCTGCATTTGCAGGAGGCTGTTTCTGGTGCATGGTTACACCGTTCGATCAAATTCCCGGTGTAATAAAAGTAACATCAGGTTATACAGGTGGTCATACGGAAAATCCAACGTATGAAGAAGTATGCTCAGATACAACAGGTCACATTGAAGCAGTTCAAATTGAATACGATCCAACATTACTTAGTTACGAGAAATTGTTAGAGCTGTACTGGCAACAAATTGACCCAACAGATATTGAAGGGCAGTTTAACGACAAGGGACATTCATATCGTACATTTATTTTCTACCACTCAGAAGAGCAACGTCAAATAGCGGAAGCTTCTAAAGCTGATCTTGCAGCTAGTGGTCGCTTTGCGAAGCCTATTGTAACAGAGATTGTTGCTGCGCAGGAGTTTTATTTGGCAGAAGAATACCATCAGGATTATTACAAGAAAAATCCATTCCGTTACAAAATGTATCGTAAAGGATCAGGGCGGGAGAATTTTATTAAGCAGCATTGGTCAATCCAAAAGAATGAAAGCGAACTGAGAGCCCGTCTTACGCCAATTCAGTATGAAGTGACGCAGAACAATGCGACGGAAGCTCCATTCCGCAATGAATTCTGGGATCATCAAGGAGAAGGTATCTATGTAGATATTGTTTCTGGTGAGGCTCTATTCAGCTCTAAAGACAAATTCGATGCACATTGTGGCTGGCCTAGCTTTACAAAACCATTAGAAAATCAGAATGTACTTGAAGAGGTCGATGTCACGCATGGTATGGTTCGGACGGAGGTTCGTTCGAAGGAAGGCGATTCTCACTTAGGTCATGTATTTGAGGATGGACCTGAACCTACAGGGATGCGCTATTGTATTAACTCAGCATCACTTCGGTTTATTCCGAAAGATCAATTAGTGGAAAATGGCTTCGGTCATTACTTGAGTTTATTTCAGTGAAGTATATTTCAGTAAAGTATATTTCGGTAAAAGATATGTTCCAGAATGGGAATGGGAGATACTAATATGACAGAATCGATTGTAAATGGACCAATTGAATATTGTGAACACATTATCGAAGCGATTCAGAGCCGTAGATCGATTGGTAGAGTGAAGCAGGATAGCGTTCCAAAGGCTATTATCGAAAAATTGATTGAAGCATCAACATGGGCACCAAGTCATCATAATACGCAGCCGTGGAGATACGTCGTTATGACGGGTGAGGGCAGAGCTAAGCTTGGCAAAGGCTATGCAGAAGTATTTACTGCAGTAACAGGCGAGAAGGATGAAGAAAAAAGAGAGAAAGAAATGAAGAAGGCTTTTCGTTCGCCTGTTGTAATTGCGGCAATTTGTTCTCCTTCAGATGATAAGCGAGCGGTAATTGAGGAAGAATTAGCAGCAGCACAAGCAGCGGTACAAAACTTATTGCTTGCTGCACATGCCTATGGCTTAGGTGCAATTTGGCGCTCTGGAGCTCCGATGTACCATGAGGCTATGCACAAACAATTCGAACTGCGCGAAGACGAATCCATTGTTGGATTTATTTATATTGGCTATGCTGATATGATTCCTCCGGTTGCTTCCCGTAGAAATGTTGCAGAAGTTACGCAGTGGCTAGACTAGAAGAAGTTCAAAATTGATAACGAAGAGAGTGCTAACGTAGAGACAAGCGAATGTTTTGAACTTGCACTTCCAATATTAATTAGAAATAAGGCTGTTCGTGGTTGACGTTAATGTTTAACGTCATTCATGAACAGCCTTTTTAGGTAGATCGAACCAAAGTGCAAAATCTATTGAAAAATTTAGTGAAAAATCTAAAGTTCAAGCTTAGCGACATTGAAATTCTCACTTAGTAGATACCAATTTGTATCCGCAGTAATACCAAGCTTCCAATAGCTCACACCTCTGAGACCATGCTGTTTCACAAGATTGAATTTGGCTTGAAGACTGCGAGCATCCTCGAACCAGACGATGTGTTGCTTTGCATTTTCATCATAAAAAGAGAAGTGGGGCGATTGGGCTGTGCTGTCATACTCGATGGCAGCTTTTTTCTCACGAGCAAGCGTAGTTGCAGCCTCTGTACTTAATGCGCGGGCACGCGAGACTCCTGCTTCGTAAGGTAATGTCCATTCGTATCCATACAGCGGAATGCCAAGCATAATTTTGTTAGCTGGAATTTCGGTTAATGCGTAATTAATAACTTTAGACACTTCGTTGAGTGGAGCGACTGCTCGCGGAGGACCACCTGTCCAGCCCCATTCATAGGTCATAATAATAACAAAATCAAGCACTTCGCCGTGTACCTTATAATCATGAGCTTCATACAATACCCCTGTCTGGTCAGCATTGATTTTGGGGGCAACTGCTGATGACACCAAATAGTTAAATTGATGTAGATGCTTTGTGATGTCTCGCAGAAATTGATTATATAGCTCACGATCAGCAGCTGGAATATATTCAAAATCGATATTTAGCGCTTTGAAGCCACGATCCATCATTGTATTAGAAACAGTCGTAATAAGGTGGGTGTAGGATTGTTGTGTATTGAGCACATGGGAAATAAGTTCACCGCTAAAGCCTTGATCTGAAATGTTTGAAATAGCCATCATAGGAGTAACGCCATTAGCAATGGCAACTTCGCGCAGTGCTTCATCGTTAAGTGGCAGCAGTGTACCGTCTTCTTGAATATGGTAGCTGAATATAGTGAGATAGGTTAGCTCATTGGCATGTTCTGTTACTTCTTTTTGTGCGGTCTCATCATAACGTTCAATATAACCGTTGACTTCTATCGTTGTTAATTGCGGAGCAGGGATTTTAATAATCTGCCCTGCCTTTATAAGAGCGGGATTACTGATATTATTGGCGTTCGCAATTTCTTGTAGACTTAATCCATATTGGCGAGCAATCGCCCATAATGATTCTCCGCGTGCAACTTTATGAGTTTTACTACTTGATGGAGTAGGGATAATTAATGCTTGACCAACAACAAGAGTATCACTTGGTTGTATATTATTGACTTCAACAAGATGCTCAAGCGGTATGCCATAGGTTCGTGCCAAATTCCACAATGAATCATTCCGCGAAACGGTATGTATTTGCATGCTTTACCTCCCACAACTATTTGATAGGAATTAATTGAACATACGATTGAAATATAATCATTTTTCATACAATAATCGCTCGCAAGCGGTGCTACTGTTACCACTTAGTTCATTCACAAACTTAATAAAGTGAAATTGCCGCTACAGACGCGACTATCGAGCAAAAGTGGCACTGTAACCCTAAAAATGCCGTTACACTGGCGACTATCGAGCAACTATCTCCCTCTTAACTTGAAACCTAAGTGGTCACAAAAAATTAAACTTGTTATTCATCCCTACACCTACGCCTTAGCGAAGAGGACTAATCGCTCTCCTCTGCTCTAGCGGAGAGAACTAATTGCTAGTGGAGAAGCGATAGCGTTCGTTTTTGTCCTCGGATTTATACCACTATTCCTAATACAATAAATCCGAGGACAACGGCGATCGTAACAGCAATTAGTTCACGGAGCGATCCCGATCGTAACAGCAATTAGTTCACGGAGCGATCCTGATCGTAACAGCAAATAGTTCTCGGAGCGATCCTGATCGTAACAGCAATTAGTTCACGGAGCGATCTCCGATCTCTTATTAGTTCTCACAGCTGATTATACTCATATATATTCATCTGAAATTGCCTATATTATAAGAAATAGAAATATTTGTAGTTTATGTAGGTTTATTCGTTTTGGAGATTACATTTCATGTTAGATATCAGTGAACTTACGTGTAAAACGTCGATATTTAGCTGTTAACATTTCAGTTTGTGTTAGAAAAGCGAACTATAATAATTGATTGATGATTAATGTTCGTATTTTGTTGACAGTATACTTAGAGTTAGATAAACTATAAGTGCAAGTACGAAAGTCGAATGTTTTGGCATCACGAAGGTGAGCTCAACGTACAGATTGTAAAGTAAATTAGGTTAATAAGATAAGCTTATTGAATAATTAATATTATGATTGAGAAATGGGAGAAGTTCAAAAAGCAGGCTTTGATAACGAAGGATATGCTAACGTAGCGTATTCGGCGTCGAATATGAAGTGAACTTGGAAAGTACGGTTCGCGTGTACCAAAAACGTACACTTGCGCTTCCGTCTTTCCCAAGTAGCACTCCATCTTCTAGATTCTGAAAGCCCACTTTTTGAACCTTCATATTATTATGTATATAACTCGTATATGTTTGAGGGAATGGCTCAAACGTTTCTACCCGGAACCAATACTTTCTGGACTACGAACTTATTGATGCGATCGAATGAAACGGTAAATAGCACTCACCTAGCGAAAATTGGATTTGTTAATATTTCTCATGGTGACGAGTGTAACTTTTATACGTCAATGGAGTTTGCTTTTAACTTCGATCAATTCATAAGTGGAAACATACGTATTAGCTTATTAATTATTATGTCGCTAACGCAGTTATGTTTCATCGAAGTCCAGTAGCAAGTCTGAAATGGTTTGCTTGTGGACTTTTTGTGTTTTTTGTTTTAATTGCATGTATAAATTGTCATTGAATTCATGTAGAGATTATCATTAGATTGAAGTAAAGATCATTAACTTTATATAGAGAAAGTAGGTCATTCGTAATGTCTGCAAAGGTTGGCGTAATCATGGGAAGCAAGTCAGATTGGGCAACAATGAAGCTAGCTTGTGATATTCTGGAAGAGCTTGAAATTCCCTATGAGAAAAAAGTAGTTTCTGCGCATCGTACGCCAGATCTAATGTTCGAATATGCGGAAACTGCTCAGCAACGAGGAATTAAAGTCATTATTGCTGGTGCAGGTGGTGCTGCACATTTACCTGGTATGGTTGCAGCAAAAACGATATTGCCCGTTATTGGTGTTCCAGTGAAATCCTCGAATTTAAGTGGACTAGATTCCTTGCTTTCAATCGTACAAATGCCAGGTGGTATTCCTGTGGCAACGGTAGCGATTGGTAATGCAGGAGCAACGAATGCAGGCCTACTAGCAGCACAGATGCTAGCAACGTCAGATAGCGAATTACAAGTGCGCGTCGCAGCTCGAAGAGAACGCGTGAAGCAAGAGGTGTTAGAAAGTAGTGAAGAGATATGAGTGAGCGTCAACTAAATGCACCTATAAAGACAATTCTACCTGGCTCTACAATTGGCGTGCTTGGTGGCGGTCAACTGGGACGTATGATTGCGAACGCTGGTAGTGAGCTTGGATATCGCTTTGTAACGCTTGATCCAACAGATGGCGGACCAATGGGGCAAGTAAGTGAGCAAATTGTTGCGAAATACGACGATGCCAATGCGGCTCGTGAGCTTGCAAAGCGTGCGGATGTTATTACGTACGAATTTGAAAATGTAGATGCTAATGTAGCGGCTATGTTAATGGAAGAAGCTTATGTCCCGCAAGGAAGTCACTTGCTGTATACGACTCAACATCGTTTGCGTGAAAAGCGTGCGGTCGAGGCTGCTGGTGTACAGGTTGCCCCTTATCGTGAAATTACATCACAAGCCGATCTGGAAGCTGCGGTGGCCGAATTCGGTGTACCATGCGTCTTGAAGACAGCTACAGGTGGTTACGATGGTAAAGGTCAATGGGTGATTCGTAGCAAGCAAGAGATTGCTGAAGCTTATGAGACATTAGCAAAGGCGAAAACTGAACTAGTATTGGAGAAATTTATCAAATTCCAAAAAGAAATTTCAGTTATTGCAGCACGCAGTCCACAAGGTGAAGTGAAAGTTTTCCCTGCATCTGAAAACATTCATATTAGTAATATTCTTCATCTGTCTATCGTTCCGGCACGCATCGAACCAGCACTGCAACAGCAAGCTGAGCAACTAGCACTGCAAATTGCACAAGGACTTGATGCGGTGGGACTAATTGCAGTAGAAATGTTTGTAACCGAGCAAGGTGAGCTTTTCGTTAATGAGCTTGCACCTCGTCCACATAATAGCGGTCATTATACAATGGAAGCATGTCGCACATCACAATTTGAGCAGCATATTCGCGCTGTATGTAACTTACCGCTAGGAAATACGAGCCTAACAACTCCAGTTGTGATGGTCAATGTACTAGGTCAGCATGTTGCGCCATTGCTTGAGAGATTTGCAGTTCGTGATGAGCTTGCCGATCAATTGGCTGTAACAACAAAGCTTCATTTGTATGGGAAGGCCGATGCTGTCCATAACCGTAAAATGGGTCATGTGAACGTATTAGCTCGTAGCGTTGATGATGCAATGCAATGGGTTGAAGCTACTGGAATTTGGACAGAAGAATGGGCAAGTTGGAATAATTAACTTAGATATTGGAAGGGTGTTACTAGAATGTTGGAGCGTTATAGCAGACCAGAGATGAGAGCAATTTGGACAGAACAAAATAAATTTCAAGCTTGGTTAGAAGTAGAACTTTGTGCTTGTGAAGCATGGGTAGAGCTAGGCGTAATCCCAGCTGAAGATGTTGAGGCACTTCGTGCTAAAGCTACTTTTGATGTAGAGCGCATTTATGAGATTGAGCAAGAAACTCGTCACGATGTTATTGCTTTCACACGTGCCGTGTCTGAGACGGTTGGTCCAGAACGCAAATGGGTGCACTACGGTCTAACTTCAACAGACGTTGTTGACACTGCTACAGGCTACTTGCTACTTCAAGCAAATGCCATACTAAGACAAGATATCGAAAACTTTATTGCGATTGTTCGCGACAAAGCGATTCAATATAAAGATACACCAATGATGGGACGTACACATGGTGTGCATGCAGAGCCTACTACATTCGGCTTGAAGCTTGCGCTATGGTATGAGGAAATGAAACGTAATCTTGAGCGCTTCGAGCATGCGGCTGATAACGTTCAATACGGTAAAATTTCTGGTGCGGTTGGAACGTATGCTAACATCGATCCATTCGTTGAAGAATTTGTTTGTAAGAAGCTAGGTACTAAGCCGGCTCCAATTTCTACACAAACACTGCAGCGTGATCGTCATGCTGAATATATGGCAACATTAGCGTTAATTGCAACTTCTCTTGATAAATTCGCAACGGAAATTCGTGCGCTACAAAAGAGTGAGTTCCGTGAAGTTGAGGAAGCTTTCGCTAAAGGTCAAAAAGGATCTTCTGCAATGCCTCATAAACGTAATCCAATTGGTTGTGAAAATATTTCTGGTCTATCTCGTGTCATTCGTGGGCATATGCTTACTGCATACGAAAACGTAACACTATGGCATGAAAGAGATATTTCCCATTCATCTGCAGAGCGTATCATTCTTCCAGATGCAACGATGCTGCTAAATTATATGCTTAATCGTCTTGGAAACATTATCAAAAACTTAACCGTGTTCCCTGAAAACATGAAACGTAATATGAGTGCTACGTATGGTGTACCATTCTCTGGTCGTGTATTAACGAAGTTGATCGATAAAGGCTTCAGCCGTGAGGCAGCTTATGATACGGTTCAACCTCGTGCAATGCAGGCCTGGGAAACAAAAGTGCAGTTCCGTACTATTATAGAAGAAACAGCTGAGATTACAGCTGTATTATCGCCAGAAGAGTTGGATGATGCGTTTAATCCGCAGTGGCATCTGAAGCACGTAGACACAATCTTCACCCGCCTAGGCCTAGTTCACACGTGATCACGGTGAGTATGCTGACGTAGCATAATCGACATCGAATATGCCATTCATCGCTAGCTGTGGTGCTCGTGTACCAATTACGTACACTCCGCTCCGCGCGTCACTAGCTTCATGGCATCTTCTCGGTGCTGAAGTGCGAACTTGCTTCGAAGCTCACATATAATCTTTTTGATTGTATTATTGTGGGTCTAATATTTTGAACTCATATCTTCGATATGGTGGTTCAAAATGTTCGGAACTATTTCATAATATCTCAGTTATAAATGATTACATCTAGGAGGGATCTATGTTAATGACTACGCAAGTGCAAGCTATTTCTTCAGCGGTTGACTATGTTCGTGCACCTCTTATTTATAAGGGGAAAGTTCGTGAATTGTATGATCTAGGCGAGCATTTCCTAATTGTTGTTACAGACCGAATCTCAGCATTTGACTATGTACTTGATCCAGCGGTTCCTGACAAAGGGAATGTGTTGAACTCGCTTTCTGCCTATTGGTTTGCAATAACTGAAAATATCATTGCTAATCATGTTGTTCATACAGATGTATATAAGCTAGGCGACATTGTTACTGAGCCTGAATTGCTGAAAAATCGCATTATGGTGTCTCGTAAAGCTGAACGTATCGATATGGAATGTATCGTTCGCGGCTATATTACGGGCGGCGGCTGGAGACAATATCAGGAAACGGGTGCTATTAACGGAGAGTTATTACCTGCTGGCTTACGTAAAAATGAAAAGCTTGCTGAGCCGATCTTCACACCTTCAGCGAAAAATGATATCGGTCATGATGAAGATATTTCATTTGCTGAGATGAGTAAGCGTATTGGCAAGGAACTTGCTGAGGCGTTGCACGAGCGTAGTATTGCACTCTATAACTTTGCTGGGGCCTATTGCTTGGAAAAGGGAATCATTCTTGTAGATTGTAAATTCGAATTTGGCATCATCGACGGTGAAATTATTTTAATCGATGAAATTTTCACGCCAGACTGTTCTCGTTTCTGGGCACAGCATAAATTCGCTTATGATATTGAAATTGAGAGTATGGACAAAGAGCCCGTTCGTGCTTATCTATTAAGCTCTGACTGGGATCAAGATAGTAAACCAGCGCCTCTCCCAGATCATGTTGTTGAAGAGACGGCGGCACGTTATCGTAATATATATACTTCTATTACGGGTCAGCAATTAAACTAAATTAATCTAAATATTAACAATATGGACTATACTGCCGCACATACTTATTGCTTATATGCAGCCCCGCGAGTAGTAAACTTAAAGTCCCTAGGAGGATATTATGAAGGCAACTGTTTACGTAACGATTAAAGAGAATGTACTAGATCCACAAGGAACTGCTGTGCAAGGCGCGCTTCACTCAATGGGATTCAATGAAGTTGGGAAAGTGCGTATTGGAAAATATTTGGAAGTTAATCTTGATACTACTGATCGTGCAGAGGCTGAAGCTCGCCTTAAAGTTATGTGTGAAAAGCTATTAGCTAACACTGTTGTTGAAGACTACCGATTTGAACTGGAGGACTAATGTTATGAAGTTTGCTGTACTTGTATTTCCAGGCTCTAACTGTGATATCGACTGCTACAAGGCTGTTGAGCAAGCCATTGGTCAAGAAGTAGATTATGTATGGCATACAGCGACGGACTTGTCTGCTTATGACTGTATTCTTGTACCAGGTGGATTCTCCTATGGAGATTATCTTCGTTGTGGTGCAATTGCACGCTTTGCTAATGTTATGAATGAAGTTCAAAAAGCTGCTGATGCAGGTAAATATATTTTAGGAATTTGCAATGGTTTCCAAATTCTTACGGAAGCTAATTTGCTGCCAGGCGCATTAATTCGTAACAATGGTTTGAAATTCCGTTGTCACCAAACGCCGCTTGAAGTTGTAAATAACAAAACACCATTTACAACAGATTATGCACAAGGCGAAATAATTAACGTTCCAATTGCGCATGGTGAAGGTAACTACTTCTGTGACGAAGAGACACTAGCAGAATTGAACGCGAACAATCAAATCGTATTCCGCTATGCAGATGACACTAACCCGAATGGTTCTGTGGATAATATTGCAGGAATTAGTAATAAAGCAGGTAATGTAGTAGGAATGATGCCTCACCCTGAGCGCGCAGTTAGCGAAATCTTAGGTTCTGCGGACGGCAAACGTATGTTTACATCGATTTTGAATGCATGGAGGGAACAACATGGCACAGCAATTAACGGCTAAGGAACCAACCGTAGAACAAATCGCGGAGCAAAAAATCTATCAACAATTCGGCGTATCAGATTCTGAATTTGATCTAATTTGTGGCTTCCTTGGACGCAAGCCCAACTATACAGAAATTGGCGTATTCAGTGTTATGTGGTCTGAGCACTGTGCTTACAAAAGCTCTAAGCCGATTTTGAAAAAATTCCCGATTACTGGACCAAAAGTTCTTATGGGTCCTGGTGAAGGTGCTGGTATCGTCGATATCGGTGACAACCAAGCAGTCGTATTCAAAATTGAATCACATAACCATCCATCTGCAGTCGAGCCTTTCCAAGGTGCAGCAACGGGTGTTGGTGGTATCCTTCGTGATATTTTCTCGATGGGTGCTCGTCCAATTGCATTGCTTAACAGCCTTCGATTTGGCAGCCTAGAAAATGAACGCGTGAAGTACTTGTTCGAGAACGTTGTTAGCGGTATTGCTGGCTACGGTAACTGTATCGGTGTTCCGACCGTTGGTGGTGAAGTTAACTTTGATGAAAGCTACGAAGGTAACCCACTTGTTAACGCGATGTGCGTTGGGTTAATCGATCATGATAAAATTCAAACCGGTGTTGCAAAAGGTGTAGGTAACCCGGTATTCTATGTTGGTCCTGCAACGGGTCGAGATGGTATTCACGGTGCAACATTCTCTTCTGTTGAACTGTCTGAAGAATCAGAGCAAAACCGTACTGCAGTTCAAGTTGGCGATCCATTTATGGAAAAGCTAGTTATGGAAGCTACGCTTGAGCTAATCGACTCAGGTATCGTACTAGGTATTCAAGATATGGGTGCTGCTGGACTTACATGCTCAAGTGCTGAGATGGCATCTAAAGCAGGTAACGGTCTTGAGTTATATCTTGATGAAGTTCCACAACGTGAAACAGATATGACACCATATGAAATGATGCTATCTGAATCTCAAGAGCGTATGTTATTCGTTGTCGAACCACAGCATGAAGCACAAGCGAAAGAAATTTTCGAGCGTTGGGGTATTATTTGTGCGAAGGTTGGTAAAGTAACGGATGATGGACGTCTTCGTCTTATTCATAAAGGTAAAGAAGTAGCCGATATGCCTGTACAAGCACTGGTTGATGAGTGTCCTGTATACAATAAGCCATCTTCTGAGCCAGCATATTATCGTGAATTTGCCCATGTAGATACAGCAGACTTTGCAGAGCTTACAGATTTGAATGGAACGCTAGAAGAGATTCTTGCATCTCCAACTGTAGCAAGCAAAGAGTGGGTTTATAACCAATATGATTATATGGTTCGTACAGCGACTGCTGTTCAACCAGGTTCTGATGCAGCTGTCGTATTAGTTGACGGTACTCGCAAAGCACTTGCAATGACGACAGACTGTAATAGCCGTTATGTATATCTTGATCCAGAAATGGGCGGACGTATTGCTGTTTCTGAAGCGGCGCGTAATATCGTATGTTCTGGTGCTGAGCCACTAGCAATTACAGATAACTTGAACTTTGGTTCTCCAGATAAACCAGAAGTATTCTGGCAAATCGAGAAATCTGCAGATGGCATTAGTGAAGCTTGTGTCGCACTAGAAACTCCAGTTATCGGTGGTAACGTAAGCTTATACAATGAAAATAGTAATGGTGCAATCTATCCTACACCAGTTATCGGTATGGTAGGACTTGTACACGATATAGATCATATTACGACTCAAGGTTTCAAATCAGAAGGTGATATTATTGTCCTTCTTGGTGAAACGAAGCCAGAGTTTGGTGGTTCTGAGCTGCAATATGTGAAAAATGGTGCTCCATCCGGACGCCCGCCAGAACTTGACCTAGCTGTTGAGAAAAATGTTCAACAAGCTGTATTAACTGCCATCCAAGCTGGTTTTGTTGCTTCTGCACATGACTTGTCTGAAGGTGGTATTGCAACGGCAATCGTAGAAAGCTGCATTAGCGGTAACATCGGAGCAAACGTTGCTACGACGACTAGTCTACGTACCGATCATTATCTATTCAGTGAGTCTCAATCTCGTATTCTATTGTCTGCTGCACCAGCAAAAGCTGATGAGTTACTTGCTCATTTATCAGCAAAAGGTGTTGCTCATACTGTAATTGGTACAGTTGGCGGCAACGATCTAAATATTTCTGTTAATGACAAAGCTGCAATTAATGGCCCAGTCGCTAAATTCGCGAGAGTGTGGAAGGAAGCGATCCCATGTCTAATGAAGTAAAAGACTTACAACTTTGGACGGGTGATCATTATAACGAAGGTATCGGTCGTGATGATATCTTCGATAAGCTAAGAGAAGAATGCGGTGTGTTCGGAGTTTTCGGGCACCCCGACGCTGCTGGCGTATCGTATTATGGTTTGCATGCCCTTCAGCATCGTGGAGAAGAAAGTGCAGGCATTTGTACAGTCGACGTTAGCGACAATAATCAATTTAATTACCACCGTGAGATGGGTCTTGTGAAGGAAGTATTTACGCAAGACATTCTTTCAAAGCTGAAGGGGGAGCGTGCGATTGGACATGTACGTTACTCGACAGCAGGGGAAAGCAGACTAGCAAATGCACAGCCGCTAATTTTCAAGTACCGTGACGGCGATCTTGCAGTTGCTACGAACGGTAATATTGTTAATGCTCCTGAAATTCGTAAGGAGCTCGAAATGAGTGGTTCAATTTTTCAAACTTCAAGTGATACAGAAGTTATCGCTCATTTAATTGCTCGTTCATCGAAGGATTTTGTGGAAGCTGCTCGTGATGCACTAGCTCGTCTAGTTGGCGGCTTTGCATTCTTAATTATGACGAACAACAAGATGATTGCAGCATCAGACCCACATGGTTTGCGTCCATTAGCTATGGCAACGCTTGGTGAGGGCTATGCGTTCTCATCTGAAACCTGCGGATTTGAAGCTGTTGGTGCCGTGTATATGCGAGATGTACAGCCTGGCGAAATGATCATTATTGATGAAAATGGCGTTAGCTATGAACGTTATGATGCAGGTGAGGCTCGTCGTGCGATTTGTGCGATGGAGTATATTTACTTCGCAAGACCGGATAGTGATATTAATGAAATTAACATTCATGCCGCTCGTAAACGTATGGGTAAACGCCTTGCAACAGAATCTTTTGTAGATGCGGATATTGTGACAGGTGTGCCTGACTCCAGTATTTCAGCTGCGATTGGTTATGCAGAGCAAACAGGTATTCCATATGAGCTAGGTTTGATCAAAAATAAATATACAGGTCGTACTTTCATCCAACCTTCACAGGAACTTCGTGAAAAAGGAGTTAAGATGAAGCTTTCGGCTGTTCGTAAAGTAGTAGAAGGTAAACGCGTAGTTATGATTGATGATTCGATCGTTCGTGGAACAACTTCGTTACGTATTGTCAACTTGTTACGTGAAGCTGGTGCTACTGAAGTGCATGTTAGAATTACTTCACCACCATTCAAAAATCCTTGCTACTATGGTATTGATACGCCAAATCGAGATGAATTGATCGCATCATATCGCAGTGTTGAGGAAATTCGTCAACAGATTAATGCAGATTCACTAACCTTCTTATCTGATGAAGGATTGATGGAAGCTGTTGGTGGTCATGATGGAAAGTATAAGCACGGTATGTGTATGGGATGCTTTGATAACGATTATCCGACTAAAGTAGATGAGACATCAGATAAAAGCTGCAGCTGTTAGAGGATACTCAAAAAGCTTAACTTTGATCTCGATGTATAGCGATGTAGCGTATTCGGCGTCGAATATTGAACGCTAGCGAAATTTCTGGTGCTCACGTAGTAGGTATCTACGCTGTGCTCCTCAATTTCTACTAGCGTCCAATCTTCTCGGAGCTGAAAGCTAAGTTTTTGAGCTTTTATTGGAAGAAGATACTCAAAAAGCTTAGCTTTGATTTCGATGCCTTGCTATCGAAGCTAGCGTTTTATGAAATGAAAAAGGAATAAGCTTCCGAAGTAATTTTTCGTATGCGAGAAGTTATTTCGAGAAGATAACGAAAAATGGTTTATGCTTCCGAAGTGACTTTTCATTTGCGAGAAGTTACTCGAGAAGCTAATGAAAAGTGGTTTATGCTTTCGATGTATTTTTTCATTTGCAGAAAGTACATCACGAAGTTATGAAAAAATTTTAGGAGTTGACATTAATGTCAGAAGCGTACAAAAAAGCTGGCGTCGATATTGCGGCTGGTAATGAAGCAGTAGAACGTATGAAGAAGCATGTAAAACGTACTTTCCGCCCAGAGGTTATGGCTGATCTTGGTGGGTTCGGTGGCTTATTCAGCTTGAACAAGGAAAAGTATGAAGAGCCAGTATTGGTTTCTGGTACTGATGGTGTTGGTACAAAGCTGATGCTTGCATTCGCAATGGACAAACATGATACGATCGGTATTGATGCAGTAGCAATGTGCGTAAACGATATTATTGTGCAAGGTGCTGAGCCTTTATTCTTCCTTGACTATCTTGCTTGCGGCAAAGTAGTACCTGAGAAAATCGAAGCAATCGTTGCTGGTATTTCTGAAGGATGTGTACAATCAGGTTGTGCACTTATCGGTGGTGAAACTGCTGAGATGCCAGGTATGTATTCAGAGGATGAATATGACATTGCCGGATTTACGGTTGGAATTGTAGATCGTGCGAAGATGATTGATGGTTCAACTATAGCTCCTGGTGATGCTGTGCTAGGCTTCGCTTCAAGCGGTATTCATAGCAATGGCTTCTCACTTGTACGTCGTATTCTGCTTGAAGAAGCAGGCTATTCTCTGCAAGATGAGCTTGCGGAATTAGGTGGAGAAAAGCTTGGAGACGTTCTACTGGAGCCAACGAAAATCTATGTGAAATCAGCTTTGAAATTAATCGAGCAAGTGAATGTGAAAGGTATGGCTCACATTACTGGCGGCGGATTTATTGAAAATATACCTCGTGTACTACCAGAGGGTGTTAATGTTGATGTGAACTATGGTTCATGGCCGATTTTACCAATCTTTGAATTAATGCAACAAAAAGGAAATGTTACGAATCGTGACATGTTTACAACATTTAATATGGGCATTGGACTTGTTGTAGTTGTTCCAGCTGAGCAAGCCGAAGAAGCAATTCGTATTGCTAATGAGTTAGGTGAGCAAGCCTACGCTATCGGAACGGTAACGGAAGGTAACCACATCGTAACGTTTACTGGAGCAGAAGTATAATGACATTACGTATCGCTGTATTTGCATCGGGTCAAGGCTCGAACTTTCAAGCTATTGTGGATGCAGTGCAGGAGAAGAAGCTCGATGCATCCATCGAGCTTCTTGTTTGTGATAAGCCACTAGCTCCTGTTATTGCACGTGCAGAGCAAGCGGGAGTAGAAGCATTTGTATTCAAGCCCAAGGATTATGCTTCTCGTGAGGCTTATGAACAGGAAATATTAGCTATTATGCAACAAAAGCAAGTTGATCTTGTTGTACTTGCTGGATATATGAGAATTATTACCTCTGTATTAGTTGAACCCTATTACGGACGTATGCTTAATGTGCATCCGTCGATGCTACCAAGCTTCCCTGGTGTTAACGCATTAGGGCAAGCGCTAGACTACGGAGTGAAAGTAACAGGAGTTACGGTTCACTATGTAGATGGCGGCTTAGATAGTGGTCCAATTGTTGCTCAGCGCGCTGTAGCCATTGAAGCTGGGGATACAGAAGAAAGTCTTGCTGCTCGTATTCATACGATTGAGCAAGAGTTGTATCCACAAGTTATTCAGTGGGTAGCAGAAGGTAGAGTCAAGCTAGACGGTCGACATGTAACTATTCAATCTAATTAGGTGCTAGACGGCGATCGAACGAGAGATAAAGTAACTTTTTTCGTTAATCAGTGGCTATACAGTAATCAGTAAGCTAAGAAAAATAGTTTATGCTTTCGAAGTAACTTTTTATTATCATGAAGCTACATCG
>DXHF01000343.1 GCA_019113605.1 Candidatus Paenibacillus intestinavium | reverse complement strand
TTAACGTTTCCATTACATACCGTCAATTATGTATGTCAAGTCGATGAATATTTTCTATTCATTTAATGAAACAATAGTACTAGATCAATCAATCGCTTGGAGGAGTGTATGATGAGAAAACTGAGGCTATTATCGACATTTTGCATCGTGTTACTACTGTTTGTTGCTGGATGCAGTAGTGAAGTTGAACGCTACAGTAAAAAACTAGATGATTCGGATTATGGCAGCCTACAGGCTAAGCAAGCGCAAAAGGGACAGTTAATAACATTTGGTACGAATCATCCCGATGATAACCAACATGTTAATAATACGGTTCACTATAGCCCCGACATTTCAGATGCATTAGGTTCAATTGGTGGTGTGGGGGCTGCTCGAGTTTTTTTAACTGACAAAAATGCCTATGTAGCTGTTGTCCTTGATAACACGGGCCGAGGTTACGCCATCTCCAAACAATATATTAGGCAGGATACAACGCCCTTCGATAATAAAGCGCCTAATACGATCACCAATAATCCATTCAAAAATTTTATTTCTGTTAATGATAATACACAACTTACTGATCGCTTCAAACAAACGATCGCTAATAAAGTGTTTGAGCTTGCTCCGGAAGTTGAAGAGGTGCATATATCAGCTAATTTGAATTTTATGTTCTATATGGATGAATTCGCACAAGCAGCTTGGGGTGACAAACCATTAGACCCCTATTTGAAGCAATTCAATATTCTCGTACAGCATCAATTTGCCAATGGGTTAATTATGCCGACATCATTGAACGATTACAGAAATAAATAGCTACTTTGATTGTGTTTCTACTATTAATATAGTTTTATGCTTCAAAAAAAAGAGGAAGCAAAGAAGAATTAAGGATTAACCTTGCTTCTTCTTTGCTAATTGTTCGAGATATGCGATTGTTTGGAGCAAGCCTTGCTTAATCTCTTCTAAATTCATTTGCTCTGCTTGCTGCTGCTCACTTTGCAAATTCACTTCAAACGTTCGATGATCAAGTGTATATAATGATAGTGATTGATCTATCGTGTACTGAGCAATAAATACTTCATCATACTTCAAATTAACAGTGTCCAATTGCTTCTTAAGCCAGACCTCAGTTATACCATTTTGCCGCATTGTATCTAATTCCATTGAACCATCAACAATTAAGGTCATCGGCTCTTTCTCAGTCGCAATCTTCATTCCTAGCATATTGGGCGTCAGTGGATTAAAGTCTTGCTTCAAAAACACACTTATATCTCCATTGGCTTCTATCGATGCACTTTCCACATCAGATAGCTTATAGATATCTTTATTTCTTAATCGTTCAAGCAGCTCTTCTACCGTATATCGTTCTTTGTGCATTGCTTCCTTAAGCACGATACCATTAGCTATGAGCATCCGTCTACTACCGTCAACGGCGGTACGCATCTTTTTACTTTTAAGGGTCCAATATTCCAATATCATCGTAACACCAACCCAAATAATTAAAGCAATAATACCTAAACCCCACGCACGGTCATTTTCCAGCGCGATATAAGCAGCTAGATTTCCGATACTAATGCCCGAAATATATCCGAACAATGATATTTCTGAAAGTTGGCGCTTACCTAACATCTTCGTAAGTGTAAACATGACCAACAGAGCAATTAATGTCCGATATGTAAGCTCAAATACCTCATTCATAGTGATCCCTCCCCTAAATAGTATTGCCACTATTTAGTAAGAAATACATGAGAGGAGGTTCAAAAAGCGGACTTTGATAACGATGATTGGCTTTGTAGCTTATTCGGCATCGCATTTGAAACGAACTTGGAAAGTACGGTTCGCGTGTACCAATTACGTACACTTGCGCTTCCGCCTTTCTCAAATATTTTCTCAACTACTCGGTTCTGAAAATCCACTTTTTGAACTTTCATTTGAAGGTACAGTTCAAAAAAACGGACTTTACTTATTGCACTACATCGTAGCCTTGATCTTCTATTGCAGCTACTATCGTTGTTGCGCTCACCTTACTTTCGTCATATTGCACAGTTACTTTCTTACTAGCAAGATCAACCTTAGCTTTCGTACCAATTGCTTGCAGCGCCTTCTCAACTGAATTTACACAGTGACCACAGCTCATACCATCTACTTTTAACACTATTTCACTCATCATAATCGCTCCTTTTTCATATCATTATAATAAATATTATCTACTTGCTGCTAGCTACTATCTTAATAAAAGTTTAACTTTGAAAGCGTTATTATCTATGGTACGATTCATGTAACAAACTCTATCTTCGAGGAGATTATACCAATGATAATCAATTATGCACACCGTGGAGCAAGTGGTTATTGCCCGGAAAATACAATGGTTTCATTTGCGAAAGCCGTTGAGCTTGGAGCAACCGGAATTGAGACTGATGTTCAGATGACATCTGATGGACACCTTGTCCTTATCCATGATGAAAGCTTACTACGTACAACAGGTGTCGACAAGTATGTAAAAGATGTAACATTAGCTGAAATTAAGCAGCTTGATGCTGGCTCATGGTTCGCTGAAGGCTTTGCTGCTGAAAAGATTCCTACTTTAGATGAATTGATGAGGCTTGCCAAGCAATCTCATATTAATGTAAATATTGAGATCAAAAGTGGCGTATTCATCTATGATGGAATCGAACAAAAAGTCATCGAAAAAATCTATGAATATGGATTACAGCATAATGTGATTATCTCCAATTTTAATCACTACTCATTAGCACTTTGCAAGCAAATTGATCCAGCGATTGCTACAGGAATTCTCTATATGGAAGGCTTATATCGCCCATGGGATTATGCCGCATCATTACAAGCAGATGCATTACATGCTCCCCGCTATGCAGTAATGCCAGAATGGGTAGAAGAGGCAAAGCAAAATGATAAAATCTACAATGTGTGGACCGTTAACAATGAACAAGAAATGAAGAGTTTTGTCGCTGCTGGTGTATCAGGTATTATTACCGATTATCCAGATCGACTTCATCAAATTTTACACGGAAAGGGCTGAATCTATGAAAAAAACTTGGCTGCTTGGCTTCGGATTTTTCAGTATTAGTCTAACATGGGGATTATACAATGCTTTCGTCCCATTATTTCTAGATAACTACATCGTAAAAAGTGCGACGCTCGTTGGATTTCTAATGACGATAGATAATTATTTCGGTTTATTTCTCCAGCCACTCATTGGCCGAAAAAGTGATAAGACCGATACAAAAATCGGTAAACGAATGCCTTATCTTCTTATAGGAATGCCACTTGCAGCTATATTTTGTGCCTTAATACCGATACATACAAGCTTTTCTTTATTAATCTTATTTATGGTACTTATGAATTTATCGATGAGCCTTTATCGTTCACCAACCGTCTCTCTCATGCCCGATATAACTGAACCAAGCAAACGTACACAAGCCAATGGAATTATTAATCTAATGGGTGGTATTGGTTCAATATTTGCCTTTACTGTAGGCTCTACACTCTATGATCAGCATATTGCATTACCTTTTTTAACGTCTTCTGTTCTTACATTAATGAGTTTAGTTATTCTAATTGTATTTATTCGTGAGCGTCGTGATGCGATTGAATATACCCCACAAATTCCACAACAGCAAGCAGCAGTCAATCATGAACGTGTATGGGGAAGAGCTCATGTACTATTGGCAAAAGCGAAACAAGATCTATCTACTTACTCTCAAGAATGGACATTGCCGACGCTTTTCCTACTAGGTGCTATTTATTTCTGGTTTTTCTCATACCAAGGAATCGAAGCATTATTTACACTATACGGAAGAAAAGAACTTAATTTGTCAGATACACAATCATCGTTCTCGCTGGCCTTTTTCTCGTTAGCATTTGTTGCAGCCGCTATACCTGCAGGCTACTTAGGACATAAATACGGTAAAAAGAGTACGATCATGTTTGGCGTTATTGGACTTATTATCGTTTTCTCTGCTATTTCTTATGTTGACTCTTTACTTACATTACGAGTACTACTGCTCGTAGGCGGTATTTTCTGGGCATTAATTAACATTAACTCCTATCCATTCGTTATTGCACTTGGGAAGGAAAGTAGTATCGGTACTCGTACAGGTATATACTACATCGCCTCATCATTAGCTGCGTTATCTTCTCCGCCATTAATGGGTCTTATTGTCGATTTACTTGGGTACTCCTACCTGTTCTACGCAGCAGCAGTTGGAATGGTAATAGCATTATTATTTCTATTTGGCGTCAACGATAAAGGTCATTCGAAGCCAGCAGCATTGCATCGTTCAATGTAATCGGTCTACTCTACTATCATCGTAAAATATCGTCGTTAAACGAATAAGAGGCTGATACCGCATAGTTTCAATGCAGTATCAGCCTCTTAATAATTACAATAAAATTCGAAACATTCGGCTATCAGCATAATCATCGTGATCACAGTCGGAGATTTTGAATATCCCCTAATATTAATGTGCTGTCTCTCTGAAGCTGCCGCCTACTACATCCGCTACAGATTCAACCGCCATAAATGCATTGGAATCTGCTACTTGCACGATCGACTTTAATTTGGAAAGCTCAATACGTGAGACGACACAGTAAATTACTTTCGTATCCACTCCAGAATAACCACCCGATGCATGTAATAGCGTCGTTGTACGACCTAGACGATCAACAATTTGTTGAGATATTTCTTCATATTTTGTTGAAATAATCATGACCGACTTCGATTCATTCAAGCCCTCAACAACGATATCAATCACTTTTATCGCTATATAGTAGGTAACCATCGAATACATCGCAGAGCTCCACTCGAATACAAAGCCCGCTATAACAAATATAACTACGTTAAATACCATAATAATATTACCAACCGAAACTTTCAACTTTTTCGATATGAGAATAGAGATCACTTCAACCCCGTCTAAGCAACCTCCATAGCGTATAACGAGCCCAACTCCCATACCAAGCACCATACCACCAAATAGTACTGCTAATAGCTTATCGTCTGGAAACGGGCCAGAATTGTGGAGCAGAGCCGTTGTCATCGACATAACTGCAATGCCATATAACGTAGAAAATGCAAAACCTTTGCCCAATTGTCTGTAGCCGACAATGAGAAATGGAATATTAATAATAAACAATAAAATACTTAATGGCAGTGAGGTAAGATGCGACAGCATGATCGAAATACCAGCAATTCCACCATCGATAATATTGTAGGGGACTAGAAATTTTTCAAGTGCGACCCCCATCATTATTGCACCAATGGTAATGAATATAATTCGTTTGAATAGCTCTCCTTTGGACATGTTACGTTCTCTCCTTATCTTTCCACGAGTACACTTGTCAGGTGCGGTATTGCTACTGACGCATAATGATTACTCGATCAAGCTTAGCTGCATGAAGAAAGATAATACTGAAAGATGTCTATATTAATATCATCGCCCTATTTTCCTACAATCTACTAACCCTTCAATCGCTACCGATTGTCGTATATTATCTAGTAATCAATTATATCGCTCTACAAAAGTTTGTATTATTTATTTTACTATTACTTTTTCTCAATTGCAAAAAAAAAAAACAGTTTCTAAAGCAATAATATTGCTTTAGAAACTGTTCAGTGGACGTGCTCTATTATTTTACTGCTGCATCGATATCTTTAACCATTTTCTCAACTGAGATTAGTCCGCCACCAGATAGGTACCAGTATTGAGGATCGAGGTAAGTAATTTTACCATCTTTAAATGCATCAGTGTTTTTCACAAGATCATTTTCAACAGTATCTTTGGCATTTCCTTCTCCGCCAACTGCCGCAGTACGGTCAATTACGAATAAGTAACCAGGGTTTTTCTCAGCAATATACTCAAAAGTAATTTCGTTACCATGTGTAGAAATATCAAGTGTATCATCTACAGCTGGAACACCTAGCACATCATGAATTAGACCAAAGCGAGAACCAGGACCGTATGCACTAATTTTACCTTCGTTAGCTAGGATGATTAGACCCTTTTTATCTGTTGTAGATACATTAGCTTTAACATTTGCAATTACTTCGTTAATTGCAGCTAGTTCAGTAGCTGCTTGTTCTTCTTTACCGAAAATTGTAGCAAGTGTTTCAACGTTGCTCGTGAATGAGTTTAAGTAGTCAGCGTTATCAACACCCATATAAATTGTTGGAGCAATTTTAGTAAGTTCTTCATAAGCCTCAGATTGACGACCAGAAATAATAATTAGATCTGGATCAGCACCGTCGATCGCTTCGAAATCTGGCTCTTTTAAGCCACCAGCGTTCATATAATCGCTACTTGCATATTTTTCAAGGTATGCAGGCAATGAATCTTGAGGAACAGCTACAATAGATTCAACACCTAGACGATCCAATGTATCAAGCACACCAAAATCGAATACAACAACTTTACCTGGGTTGATTGGTGCATTTGTTTCACCAAGTAAGTGAGTTACTTTAACGCTTGTCGCTGCTGGATCTGTAGAATTTTCTGGAGTAGCTGTAGGCGTATTTGTAGCTCCACCAGTTGCTCCGTTATTTGTAGCATTATTTCCACATGCCGCCATTACAATAGCCATTACTAAAACTAACATCATCATCGATAAACTCTTTTTCATTACTTTTCCCCACCCTTTATCTCTATTATTTGAAATACACGCCAATACGATTGCCATCGATAACTTCTATTGGAATATTCATATCGTAAATGCTTTCCAATACAGGTTCATCAATAATTTGTGCTGTCGGACCTTCTTGCACAATCTTTCCATCCTTCAGAGCAACAATATAATCAGAATAACAAGAAGCAAAATTGATATCATGAATCACGATTACAATGGTCTTACCAAGCTCTTCAACAAGTCTTCTTAACACTTTCATAATTTGCACGGAATGTTTCATATCCAAATTATTAAGTGGCTCATCAAGTAATATAACTTCTGTATTCTGTGCAATAATCATCGCAATGTATGCTCGTTGATTCTGCCCACCACTTAATTGATCCAGATAACGATCTTTTAATGAATTTAGATCCATATAATCAATGGCTTCATCTATGAATTTCCAGTCTTCTTTCGTCAATTTACCTTGTGAATAAGGAAATCTTCCGAAACTGACAAGATCGCGAACAGTTAAACGCATGCTGATATGGTTAGATTGCTTTAGAATCGAGATTTTGCGCGCCAAATCTCCCGTATTCCAAGCACTCACATCCTTACCATCAATTGTAACTGTACCGCTATCCTTCGTTAGAAGTCGGCTTATTATAGACAGTAAACTACTTTTACCTGCTCCGTTAGGGCCAATGAACGAAGTGATTTTTCTTTCTGGGATGCTCAATGAAACATTATCTACGACAGCCTTGCCGCCATAGGTTTTGGTAACATTACTTACTTCAATCATGCCTTAGCCTCCTTAAGCAACAAGTATATAAAGTACAAACCACCTACAAAATTGATTAGCACACTTACGGTAGTACTGAAAGTGAACACACGTTCAACAAGCAGTTGACCACCAACAAGTGCAATGACGCTTATACAAATCGATGCAGGTATTAATACTGCATGACGATAGCTTCCCATAAAATGATAAGCAAGATTGACAACGAGCAAGCCTAGAAAAGTAACTGGACCGACAAGTGCTGTACTTACTGAGATCAGTATTGCAATAATAAGCAGCATTCCTTGTACCGTTCTTGCGTAGGGTACACCTAAATTCACTGCATGCTCTTTCCCCAATGACATAACATCTAAATACTTGTTATATCTGATGGAATATAATGAGACCAGCACAATAATGACAGTTGCTAAAATAAGCAAATCAGCATTTACATTATTGAAGCTTGCAAACATCTTCCCTTGAAGAATTTGAAATTCATTCGGGTCGATAAGAACTTGCATGAAGGTAGATATACTACCAAACATGGTGCCCATCACGAGCCCGACTAGCAATAAGAAGAATAAGTTTCTACCTTCTCGTTGGAACAATAAGCGATATAGTACTACAGCAAACAACATCATAAACATTGTAGATAAACCGAAGTTCATATATTTATTTACTGCAGGGAAACTCATCGAACCAAATACGAAGACGATAAATGTTTGAAATAATAAGTATAAAGAATCGAGACCGATCACACTCGGCGTCAAAATTCTATTATTCGTCATCGTTTGAAATATTAGCGTCGCGTAGGCAATGGCACCACCTGTAATAATAATGGCAAATACCTTTTTCAAACGGCGCGGTAATGCGTAATCCCAATTATGTGGAAGATCTAAAAATACAAAAGCAATAATAATAGCAATCATCGTACCGAATAATATCATTAACTTAACTTTCATAAACTCTTCTCCTCATTAGCAAGTAAAGGAATAAGATACTACCGATAACTCCAACAGTTAGCGCTATTGGAATTTCATAAGGGTAGATCACAATCCTTCCAATAATATCACAAGCTAACAAGAATATCGCACCCATTAAAGCGGTATGAATTAGTGATCTTTTCAAATTGTCACCCATGTATAAAGAGACGATGTTAGGTACAACTAATCCCAGAAATGGTATCGCACCTACACTTAAAATAACAACAACAGATACAAGTGCTACAATAATCAAACCGATATTTACTACTCGTTTATGATTAAGACCTAGATTGGCTGAAAAATCTTCACCCATACCAGCAATTGTAAATTTATTCGCATATAGATACGCTACAATAAGTAGTGGAACGCTAATATAAATTAATTCATATCTACCTGACATTACGCTTGAAAAGCTTCCTTGTAGCCAAGACGATATATTTTGAATTAGATCGTTTTTGTAAGCAAAAAAAGTTGTAACTGAATTAATAATGTTACCGAACATTAAGCCAACAAGCGGAATGAAAATCGCATCCTTGAACTTAATTTTCTCGAGTAGCTTCATAAATAGAAATGTACCTGCCAGAGCAAATACAAAGGCAATAAGCATCTTCTCCATCGTTGATGCAGAAGAAAACATTAGCATAGCTACCATAATTCCTAATTTCGCAGAATCATCTGTACCAGCAGTTGTAGGCGAGACAAATTTATTGCGACTTAGCTGCTGCATAATCAGACCAGCTACACTCATACTAACACCTGCTATAATAAGACTAGCTAGACGTGGAATGCGAGTAATTGTCATCACTTGGAGTTGCTTCTCCGATAAATTAAAGACCTCAACTATAGAGATATCAGTTACACCAACAAACAGTGATATGATAGATAGTGTCACTAGAATAACTACCAAATGCCATACTTTCATGTCTTCCCTCTAATCTCTTCTCTCAGATAGATAATCATTCTCAGTTGTAACTAATAATAAAACTCGTTCTTTGTTTCAACGAGTTGAATAATTACGTTTATATTGATAATCATTCTCAGATATAAACTTATCATTACATATCGACTTCGTCAACAACTATTGTAGGATAACGTTTAACAATTTACATCGTGTGACTAAGTTATGAATAACTAAAATAATTCTTATACAATAATTTGAACATTTAACTAAACATTTAGTGAAACACTAACTAACATCTTCTCAGCATTTAACTTGTATGGTAGTATGTAAGTGTTAATGTAAGCATTTTCTTTTGCCTTCTTCCTTGGAAGCTACTTTTTTATTACAAGAAGTAAATTAAGCTGTTAATAAAAAAATGGAGGTGTTTCATTATATCCAAACCATCAAGTGATACACGTTCTATTCGTGATCAAGTCTACGAAGATTTGAAACAACAAATTATTACACTCAAAATTTTACCAGGAACTTCCTTATCAGAAAATGAGATGGCAATCCAATTCAATGTAAGTCGTACTCCTGTTCGTGAAAGCTTTGTTAGATTAGCACAAGAAGGACTCGTTCAAGTATTACCACAACGTGGTACGCTCGTTTCATTAATTGATCGTTCACTTGTAGAGGAAGCTAGATTTATGAGACTACAATTGGAATGCGCAATTATCGAGATTGCTTGCAACGATTTTCCCGGATCATCTTTAAATGAGCTAGCAATGAATCTTTCGAAGCAAAAAGCATTCCTAGAATACGAGGATAGTGATCATATCTTCACTTTGGATCAGCAATTCCACTTCATTCTTTTTGCTGGAGTGAACAAGATTCATACTTGGCACACGATGAGCCAGCTTACCATTCATCTGGATCGCAGTCGTAAGTTACGTCTACTCGATAATAATGATTGGAAACAAATTTACGAACAGCATTGTCAAATTTTTGAAGCTATTCAGAAAAAAGACGCTACGTTCGCGATACAAGTAATGAAGCAGCATCTGAATCGCGGTATAGACGATTTCGCTATGCTGAATCAAAAGTATCCTGATTATTTCATCTAAGTTTGTATCATGAAAAGTTAAGTTTATGCTTCCGATGCTACTTTTCATTCGCGAAGTAGTTTCTTATGTTTGTATCATGAAAAGTTTTAGGAGGTTTTATTATGCGCATGACATTTCGTTGGTTTGGTGAGGGTAATGACCCTATTCCTTTAGAACATATTAAGCAAATCCCTGGTACAGAAGGTATTGTGTGGGCTCTTCATGATATTCCTGTTGGCGAAGAATGGCCTATGGAACGTATTCAAGAAGTTAAATCTCTGGCGGATGCTGCTGGACTGCATACCGATGTTGTTGAAAGCATTAATGTTCATGAAGATATTAAGTTAGGCTTACCTTCGCGTGATCAATATATCGAGAACTATAAAAACACGATCCGCAAATTAGGTTCTGCTGGTGTAAAAGTTATTTGCTATAATTTCATGCCTGTATTTGACTGGTTACGTACGAACTTGTTTGAAGAGCTTGAAGATGGTTCGACTGCCCTATTCTTCGAAAAGGAAAAAGTGGCAAACTTAACACCGCATGAACTTGTTGCTTATTTCCAAAGCAGCTCAACCTTCCAACTTCCTGGATGGGAGCCAGAGCGTCTAGAACAATTATCGACTACTTTGGAAGCTTACCAAGCTGTTGATGAAGAAAAACTTTGGAGTAATCTAGCTTATTTCCTTGAAGCAATTATTCCTGTTGCAGCTCAATCAGGTATTAAAATGGCGATCCATCCCGATGATCCTCCTTTCTCATTGTTCGGCTTACCTCGTATTATTACAAGCCAACAAAATTTACGCCGTTTCTTGAAGCTTGTTGATCATCCTGCTAATGGTCTTACACTATGCAGCGGTTCATTAGGTGTCAATCCTAACAATGATATCGTATCGATGATACATGAATTCGGCGACCGTATTGCGTTTGCACATATTCGTAATGTTCGTGTAGCTGAAAATGGCGATTTCATCGAAACCTCTCATCGCACTCAAGATGGTACTGTTGATATTGCTGGCATTGTGAAAGCTTACTATGATATCGGGTATACGGGCTATGCTCGTCCAGATCATGGGAGACATATTTGGGGAGAGCAATGTCGCCCTGGATACGGACTGTACGATCGTGGCTTAGGGATTATGCATTTGTGGGGGCTATGGGACGCCTATCATTATGCATCGAAGTTGTAGTTCAAAATACGGACTTTGATAACGATGCGTATGTTGACGAAGCATATTCGACATCGAAGATGGAGCGAACTTGGGAAGTCCGGGTCGCGTGTACCATTAACGTACACTGGCGCTTCCTCCTTCCTCAAGTAGCGCTCCATCTTCTCGGTTCTGAAAGCCCGCATTTTGAACCTTCATTTTAAGGGTAGTTCAAAATGCGGACTTTGATAACGATGCGTATGCTGACGAAGCATATTCGACGGTGAATAGGGATCAAACATCAATTTAGTGTGATTTTTTTTCGCTTTTGGAGCTTTCCAACAAGCTAATGACAGTTTTAGGAGGAGATTTGATCATGTCTACTGTACAAGAACAAACGATTCATCCATCACTTGCTAATAAGGTAGCCGTTGTAACTGGTGGCTCAGGTGTGCTTTGTGGAGCAATGGCTATTGAGCTGGCTCGTCAAGGAATGAAGGTAGCCGTTCTGGGTCGTACTGCTGAAAAAATCGAACGTGTTGTAGCGACGATTATTGAGCAAGGCGGTATTGCTATTGGCGTAACTTGTAACGTAACCGATACACAAAGCGTTACTGAAGCAAGCCAAGTCGTTGAGCAAAAACTTGGACCATGTCATATTTTAATTAATGGAGCAGGTGGTAATCAAGCAAGTGCAAATACGACGAATGAAACATTTTCTATGGAGGATATGAATAATCCCAATGTATCGTCATTCTTTGATCTGCAGCCAGATGGCATTCGTCAAGTGCTTAATCTAAATTTCGTCGGGACACTTATTCCATCGCAAGTATTTGCAAAACAAATGCTTACCGTTGAAAACCCAGTAATCATTAATTTATCTTCAATGAGTGCTCCGTCTCCTATGACAAAGGTTCCTGGCTATAGTGCAGCAAAAGCAGCAATTGAAAACTTTACCCAGTGGCTAGCTGTTCATATGGCTGATGCAGGTATTCGCGTTAATGCGATTGCACCTGGCTTCTTCCTCACCGAACAGAATCATAAGTTACTTGTGAATGAAGACGGTTCTCTTACGGATCGCTCTAACAAAATAATTACACATACTCCGATGCGACGTTTCGGTAAACCAGATGATTTATTAGGTGTATTGCTATGGCTTTGTGATAATAGTGCATCTGGCTTCGTCACTGGGATTACTGTACCGATCGATGGCGGATTTATGGCCTACTCCGGCGTATAATATTAAAAACTCGCTAGAACTGTGTAACAGTTTTAGCGAGTTTTTTAACATCTATAATAGAGCTACGTACACAAAACATACTAAGCTTTCACTATTGTACACTCATCTTAATCTCTTCAGTGGGTGCATCGAAAGAAACTGTCAAATCCTTCTCTTCCAAATACCATAAATTATCCTGCTCAATGAAGAAGTTTACACCTTCTACTTCTTCCAATAGTCCAATCTCACGTGGTTGATCCTTCATTACTCCTAATGATAGTCCAGGATGAACGCTGCCACAGCCGCCTAATCTAACATAGATACGAACATGATCTCCCTGTTGTAATTCCATCTCTGATTTGTACCAGCTTGCTGCTGATTGTTCAACGATTAATTTCATACCTCTGCACACCCTTCTACGATAATCATTATCTACCTATAGTATAACCGTTATTGTGTAATAATTGTACTAAATTACTGCGACAATGACCAATAACAATCCCATATAAGCGATCAATGCCATCGTTATGACCAAAACATTCCACGTTCATTGTTTTCAACGATCGCTAATTGATTTTCAAAATTTTCATCAGCCATATAATCATCTACAAAATGCCATTTGTCCTTGCTATCTTGCCAATAAATTTTCCATTGGTCCTGATCAAGTCTGAATTGGGCGATAGCTCGCTGCACCCATTGCTCACTTCGAAATGCTGGTCTTTCTTCTATTAAAGTAACATTGTTTCCTCTAATTTTGTAAGCCAGTTTTATTTGATTGCTCAAATGTGCCGGTATTTTGTTACTTATATACTTATCCATTATTTTTCCAATACGTTTTTTTGTAAATTCGTCCATTCGAATCCCTCCTAAATTAACAACTAGCTCTAACTGCTGTGAACTTCCCCTTACTTAATAATCATACTATATGCTTATACTAAAATAAATCACTATTCTATCCAACAGCTATAGACGCACTTCAATGATTCACAAAGTGCGCCTCGCAACTTACTTACTTACTTACTTACTTACTTACTTACTTACTCCTTACAATAAAGGTTCAAACAATGGGCTTTCAGAATCGAGAAGATGGAGCGCTACTTGAGAAAGACGGAAGTGTAGGTGTTTGGTACACGCGAACCTACAATGCTACTGCAAGAAACATACATCGGAAGCTTATGCTATACTTTCCAAGTTCGCTTCATATTCGATGACGAGTATGCTACATAGCTACACATCGTTATCAAAGCCCTCTGTTTGAACTTCCTCGACTATACCAATTCCATACTGCCTCAACATCCTCACGACGTAGGCTTCGAACAGAATAAGAAAATACACTGCCGAGTACCTTCGTACTAATCGATATTAGTCCAAGCTTCCGTTGACGTGGTGACTCTTTTACCTTCAGTGTTACGATATGTTTTCTAGCTATGAAATAAGTCGTGCGAGTAATGAATCGGTTACGCAACACTAATTCATTATCTTTAAGCCATAGCCCAGCAGAAACTCGACAGCTATTCGCCCATACCATCACAACTGGATACAATAACAGCATCCATAACCCCGTATATTGCCATAGCCAAATACTAATACCGCAAATAATAGTTACGATCATCATTGGCAATAGCGCATACGTTATCAAACCTTGAATAGGAACACCACTAAGCTTTTCCTGAATCTTGATGTTGCGACTAGGTATTAACTGCTCAATAATGGCTGACATATCCTTCTTACGAACAAAAGGATGAATAACAAGCTGTTCCTTATTCGCATCGGATGTAATGACCTGAACTTTTAACTCTGCATAGCCTAATAGTTGGCGAATTGGATTTTCATCCATAATAATTGCTTGAACTTTACCTTCATTGAAGACATAACTTTTCTTCTCTAGTAATCCATACTTAATCGATAACTGCTCTTTACTACGTGTAATATGATAGTCTCCAAATTTTATCACATACAATGCAATAGACAACAGCCATACGAAGAGCATGACTACTATAACTGGAACAATAATAACTTTGAACGATAAGCCGTTATAATCATCCAAGTACTGATTATAATTAAATCCAGGAACTACGAATCTAATGAAATCATCGGCAAATGAGAATATCCCCACAATGAAAATAATCGCGTAATTCAAATTCAATGAAGTGAGAGCCGCTCTTAGTAATTGTCCTACAGATAACTTCATATTGTAATCCAATTGTTCTTGCATAATATGAGCGTTGGCTGAATAAGCAGTTTCCATCTGTTCAGCTACGGACTGCTGATGGACATTTTTTATTTGTCCTGTTACTGGCAGCCGCCCAACAGCACCTTCCTGCTCGCTGTTAGCTTGTAATGAATGATCAGCATCCAAATTTGGCTGCTCCATACTAGCATGACCACTACGTTCTTTCTCTGTAGGCAACGGAGATATTATGCCACCTTCGCGAATGATCGCAGCATAATGCTTCAGCTGCTGTTGTAACTCAATAGCCTGCTTAAGTGGTAATACTCTTAACTCACCTTCCGCTTTGCCACTTTTTCCACCAGGAGTTTCTATTTGCAATTTCGCTACACTGGACACCCGATGAAGCAGTGGCTGCTGTACATTTACAGAATGAATTCGATTATAATAAATTACCTTTTCTTCCTTATTGAATACTCCGCGCATAATAACAATACGATCTGATTCTAAGTAAAAACTGAACTTCTTCCATGTTAACCATCCGTACAGCAAGGAAAAAGCTACAATAACGACAGCGCCTAGCAGCCCCCATAATGTATACAGCCACTTAAACTCACCACTATTAACAGATGCAACAAAAACAATTGGAATAAATACTCTAATCGTCCGCAGAAATCCAAAGAAAATATCTAGGCGTGATAGTTTACGTGGATTAGTCATGTAGTTCATCCACCTTCGCTAATTCGCCAATCTGAAGTTTCAGTGCCTCTGCATTCGATTGATGTAAGCCGCTGATCTCATGTTCCTTGGCCGCTGTAACAACTTTTAAGCTAGCAAGCTTATACTTACGCATAATCGGACCACTTCCAACCTCAACATGTTGCACGCGATTCATCGGTACGAGTATATTAGAGCGAAACCATATTCCAGATTGGATTTCAAGCTCCTCATCAAACACTTCGAATGAAAAGCTACGATATTCATAAAATGGAACGACGTACGTAAAGATAACGAATGAGAGTATCCAGACCGCGGCTGCAATATAAATAGGAATCATAGTCCAATCGTTCATAATAATAACGATCAAGGCAGCAATAATAAGTAATAGAAATATTCCGTGAGTAATGTAGCTTGTGAGCTTAGATGCTTTCATATAATCTTTATGTAATTTCTGAGTAAGTTCACGATTCATCTATCCGTTGCCTCCTGCATTATATTATTGGAATACAAGTTGTGAGCTCCCAATTATATTCCATTCTACAGGATTATTGCTTGAAAATATACGCGGATATTTCATTCTAATAACAATGATAACTGCTGGTCGATTAAACGTAGTGCTGTAGCCGTACTCACTAAGACTATATTCATAGGGATATGTCAAAGTTGTATCCAAAACTTCAAAATGAAGAAGCTCCACTCGCTCCCTTAGAAAAGACTGTTCTGTTGGATTTCCACTTTCATCTAATCGTAAATTAGCATACATATACTGCGTGGCCATATTGAATGCTAATTCAGGCTCAATTGTAAATATCCCCTCACTTAGCAACTCCTCATCTAGCTGTAATGCCCCTGCATGCGCTGCATGATTAACAGCTTGCTTGCCTTTGTAGTAGGCTTTCATCGATAACTCATGGTCCAGCTGCTCGGAGTACATCATCAGCCAGATGACCAGCATCAATGGAATAATTAATAATTTATAGATGAGCGCTCACCTCTACTCCACATACTCACTCATCCGCAGGCCATAAGCCCGCATTAATTGCCCTTCGGGCACTGATTCGATGCCAATTAATGCATCAATCGCTGTTAACCGCTCATAGGGGTAGGATAAGGAAAGTACGATACCTTCTCCCCTGCCTACCCGATAACCATCATTGAGCAATAGTTGACCTGCCGTACTTGAGACCTCATATTGTAATTTTTCAGTCTTCAGACCAAATCTTGCTAATCTTCGCTTCGACTGATCAACCATATTACCGCTAATAAAACCATATTGACCACTGGCACCAATCTCTAATAAATAATCAACCTCTTGCTGCAAGATCGCTTGTCTTGTTATGAGCACATGCTTATAAATAGGAGAGAACATCATCCAACAAATAATAGTTGAAAACATAATGAATGCTAATATTTGTTTCATGCGTCAATCCCTCTCACATAATTGGTCAGCTGCGTATCAGACTGATCGAGTTGCTCCTTCACTCCATTCGCATCTTGAATCACCGTTAAGTAAATGACGAGCATCGTAAGCAGTAGTGCGCAGGTGACTACTATTTGTTTCATAAACATCCCTCTTTTTCAATTCGATCATTCGAAGAGTAATTAGTGGATTAATCATAGCTTTCCAACTAGCATGTAGCAACTAGCAGGCAAACTATAACCCGTATTACGGTGTTATCGTGCCAATTTGTAAATTAGCAGCATTACCTTGTGATTGAATCTGAGCCTTCGTTCCTGTGCCATCCTTCGAAATAATACCGTTGAACAAAATCACAACGACAATCAACATCATCTTTGCGATCAACTGTACTATAGTGATTTTGTTGGTCTAGTAGTCCTAAGTTGCTGAGTTAATAAGATAATACTATCTATTAACCTATTATTATTTTGTAACACTTTTTACTATAATTCCTTCTAGTCCGTGGTCAAAATGTGGACAAAAAAAGCGAAGCAAACTAGGTAATTCCTAGAGCTTCGCTTTTAATTGCGCATAAAACTGAGATTACATAAATTAAACACTAGCTAACTCAATTTCAACAATATCGTTAGGAGAATATCCTACATCATTTATGAAAAACGCCCTGAAAAATTGATCAATCATTTTAACTACACCAGTTTTTTCAGATCGATCATTAAACGATATAAATAATGGAATATCTTCTTTATTTGATAATATTAACAGGCTCTTTATTTCTGCCATTCGTTTCTTTTCTTCACTATTCATAGAGCTTCACTCCTTCGATGTCTCCTAGTATAAACCACTCGCCATCTATCTTAAATCTACCTATTGGTCGATCTATGCGATCCACAACACCTACAATCAATAAATCTTCATACAAGTGGTACATCTTGATTGTAATCGTTATACGTTGCCATAGAGATTGTTGTAATGCTTCATTGATTATATCTAACTCTTGATCGTCTAGATCAATTCTCTTGCGCTGCTTTTGCTCATGCGCTTTTTGAATGATCGATCCTTTATGCTCAGGCAACATCATACGGCTAGATTCCCATAAGCCGTTACCTTCTAACTTTATGCTCATTTGTAATGCCCTCCAATCATTTCAGCTCGCCACAACGCTTGACCTGCAGCGGTGGTAGACACAGCTTTAATGAAGCATGTATCTTCATATCTCAATTTTAGTGCATCCGTCACTTTTTCGAGTGCCATCTTTTTGTCGTCGTCTGGGTTAAACAATGACATATTATAAGACCTAGAATTTGACAGGTATTTTTCCAGAAGAATATATG
>DXHF01000029.1 GCA_019113605.1 Candidatus Paenibacillus intestinavium | reverse complement strand
AATGAGTATCATCCTACTTGTCCGATAATCATTAGTTCAGTAATGTTGTAGTACGCGGGCGAAATGAGTAAATGATTGTATCGAAAATGCTTTTACAGCTGATAAGATAATGATGTTCCAAGAGTATGATGTTCCGAGGGGTGATAAGAGGGCTTCGTAGTTTTTTGCAAACGATTACATTTGTGTCGGTAACAATTAAAACTCAGGAGGGCTGTTAATGAAAAGTAGGGTTTCTAACGTAACCAGTATTGTTTTGTTGTTGTCTCTAGCACTATCCTTAGTAGTAGGTGGATTCGCAAATCTCACAGTCGATGCTGCAGGTCTTTCGATAACGGGCAGTGGAGGGTGGAATGAGACGGCCTATGTAAAGTGGTCATCAGTAAGTAATGCGGATGGGTACAATGTCTATGTAAAACCTGCAAGTGCTTCAGATTCACAATATAAACAAATTGATAGCCAATTAATCCGAAAATATGCTTCCTACTGGAGAGCTGATGCAGTAGGGCTTGCAGCTGGAAATTATGTAATGAAAGTTGAATCCATGCGATCCGGTGCTTTATCGGCCAATGCTGTGACGAATCCGTTAACCGTAACGTCATATGATAGATCTGGATTTGCTTTTTCCCCGAGCTCACAATTTGGCACTGGATCAGGTGCTTACAATAATGACGGAACCCTCAAAACTGGCGCTCAAGTGCTATATATAACATCTGAGACTGCTCAAACCGTTACGCTTAATGTGAAAATCAATAGTTCAGGCGCTGTACAAACAGGTGTTGGAATTGGCGAGATTATGGCACTGAGACAAAAAGGTTATGATAAAACACCGCTAGCTATCCGAATAGTAGGAAAAGTTACTGATGATGATATGAGTGGACAACTGAACAGCAGTGGGTATCTTGAATTGAAAGGAAAAAGTAATTATTCCGAAATGAATGTGACGATTGAAGGTATCGGAGAAGATGCTTATGCTTATGGCTGGGGGATGCTACTTAGATATGTTGGTAATCTAGAAGTAAGAAACTTAGGCTTAATGTTATTCCCTGACGACGGCATCTCAATGGATACTGGAAATGCTAATGTTTGGGTCCATAATAATGATATTTTCTATGGATCTGCAGGCGGAGATGCAGACCAAGCCAAAGGTGATGGTTCCACAGATCTTAAAAAAGGCTCGACTTATATTACAATCTCGTACAATCACTATTGGGATTCTGGGAAAGCTTCACTTGTCGGACTAAGCGAATCATCGGAATTCTTTGTCTCGTTCCACCATAACTGGTTTGATCATTCGGATTCTCGTCATCCTCGTATAAGAGTGGCATCTGTTCATATTTATAATAACTTCTATGATGGTGTCTCAAAATATGGCGTTGGTATTACTACGGGTGGATCGGCATTTGTAGAATCTAATTATTTTAGACACGCCAAATTTCCGATGATGAGCTCCCTGCAAGGTACTGATGCTTTAGGGGAAGGTACGTTTTCAGGCGAGAACGGCGGCATGATTAAAGCTTATAACAACAGGATTATTGATGCTCAAAGTCTGATTTATGCTAACTCCAATAGCGGAACGACTTCGGCTCATGCAACATCATTCGATGCATACTTAGCTTCATCGAGGAATGAAATTGTTCCAAGCTCTTATAAAGCATTACATGGTGGAACAGTCTATAACAACTTTGATACGCGTAACGACATGGGAGTCAATGTGTCAGCTATTGATCCTGTTAATGATGTTGAACAAATGGTTACTACTAAAGCTGGACGTCTAAATAAAGGCGACTTCGCCTGGGAATTCAATGATTCAGTTGATGATGCTTCATATGCGCTTAATACAGCTCTGATGACTCAAATAAGAAACTACACTACTCAACTAATATCTGTAGGAGGGAATTCAGTAACGCCTATTCCAACACCAACGCCAGCCCCGACGACAACACCAGTTCCAACGACAACACCTACTCCTACAGCAACACCGGCTCCAACGCCTACTCCGACCTCTCCGACAACTGGAAAATACGTTCATAACTTTACGACGGACGGGACAGCAAGCGACTTTTTCGATATTCAAGGGAATCTTTCCACAAGTAAAGGGACAGTTGTATATAACGGTCTGACACTTACCCAATGTTTGAAAATTGAAAGTTCTACCCGTATTGAATTTAGCACTAACGAAGCTTCAACTTTAACGTTGGTTTTGAATTCGGCAAACGGAACCAAAATCAAGGTTGATGGAGCGAGTTATACAATAATGAATGGTATTGTCAGTCTGTCTCTAGCACCGGGCGCACATACGATTACAAAAGATAATGTGACCAATCTTTACTATATGGAAATAGAATAAATAGATAATGATTACCGTGTGAAATTAGCGATAAAAAAACGGACTCGCCTTATTGGAAGGTGAGTCCGTTTTGAATGTAATGGAACACTAAGTTCACTTAATATTTACGTACAGCGTATTGGCGAAAATTATCGGTCACGGCAACAGGCTGACCACCGTGCAGAAATTCTTTATCGCTCACTTGCCATGTATGAGTACTTTTGTTTTTTCGACGAATATAGACGTAGTTGTAGGGAGAAGTAGCATGGATCGTATAGCCATTCTTGGAACAGTCTCGTAAAAATTTGACGTCTTCTCCAAGCGAGAGATCAGAGAAACGTACTTTTTTGAGGATTTTTTTTCGAAATAAAATTGTACCTCCTTGAATGAAATCTACAGATTTATACTTTTCAAATGGAGACCGAATGACAAGCTTTTTGCTTGCAGTTAGATAGACGAAACATGCATGCTTGCCGACTACCGGGCTTCCTGTACGTAGTAGCGCCTTGACCTGCTCTTTTAGGTAGTATGGAGAATAATAATCGTCATTGTCAAATTTTGCGATAAGAGGATATTTGGCTTTACTGATGCCACAATTTAAGCATTGGCCCAATGAGATTCGTTCGGGCACTTTATAGACGCTGACATTGGAATAAGTAGCTACTTTTTTCTCCCATTCCTTTAAACTGATACTATCCTTATTAATAATGATAATCAATTCTTTGCGTTTGTAGTTCTGATTCTGGTAATTATTCAAGATGTTCATAAGAAAATCGGGATGATTCGTGCATGTTATAATGGATACACCAGGCTCTGACAAGAACTTCCCCTCCACTTGTTAATTCTTCATTTTTATTTTATAGTATTCAAATCTATGGAGGTTGCTTGGACTAGTGACGTAAAGGAGTAATAACGATGACTACTACAAATGATATGCTTTTTCAATTGCTAGGTGATTTACCGACAGAAGGTGTTACTAATGTACAACTATTAGAAGAAAAGATGGAAGACGGATATCGCTTACAGACCGTTTTGTTAGAATTAGATCATACGGAGCGGGTATCTGTATCGATTGCTCTACCAGCAAAGCAAGAGGGACCTTATCCGCTCGTTATGTTTAATCATTCTCACGGTGGTAATTACGCAAATGGAAGAAATGAATTAGTACGTAGTAGTACATATTTACAGCAGCCCTCCTTCGCACAAACGTTAACGAGTATCGGTTATGCCGTATGTTGTATGGATATGCGAGGCTTCAATGAGCGTTCTGGTAAATCAGAAAGTGAATTAGTAAAGGAAATGCTTTGGCAAGGAAAAGTGTTGTGGGGGATGATGCTCTACGATACACGTTGCTTGCTAGATTATATGTTAACTCGATCTGATATTGATGCTAGAAGGGTAGCTACGATGGGTATGTCTATGGGGGGACTGATGTCATGGTGGTTAGCGGCTTTAGATGAGCGAATTAACGTAGTAGTGGATATATGTGGTCAGGTGGACGCACATACTTTGATTAATAAACGAGGATTAGACCATCATGGTTTTTATTACTATGTTCCTAGTTTGCTTAAGCACTTTACAACTTTAGAAATTCAAAATCGAATTGTACCACGCCCCAGACTAAGCTTAACAGGTCAGCATGATCGGTTATGTCCAGCGGAAGGTGTACAGCTATTGAAAGAAGGTTTAGAACAAGCGTATTCAGCTGCTGGATATCCAGATCACTTTCAAACGATTGAGACAACAGGCGGTCATATGGAAACAGTAGAAATGCGTACAGCTTGGAAACAGTTTTTACAGCAATATTTATAAATGAATAATATCAGAGTATGAGAAAACAGCAGGAGCTGACGACTATTTACTAGTTCGAAGTTCCTGCTGTTTTTTGCTATGGAGTAAATTTCAACTGATATAAGCTTTAAACATCTACGTTATCAGAATAATCATTTAACGATGCAATAAGCATTTTATTAGATATTTAAGTGAATGTAGTTAAATTAGGTACTAGTGTAAGAGTCTGTTGAGATGATTATCGAAGTAATACTTATCTTCTGTCATAGTGTAAGAGAAGAGAGAAGCTGATGAGAACTAGCGATAAGTAAGCCCGCGCAATCGAAACAACAAATTCGATTAAAGGAGTTGCAAACTATTGTATGAGAAGAAAATTACTAGGTAGAATATTCACCTCATTACTTGCAATAATGCTTATATTACCTGCTAATATGGGGGTAATAGCTGCTGAGGACGAGGGAAATGACAACGTCGTTCCGGTCCAAGAGCCAGCAATTGCAAACCTACAGCCGGATACGAGCTGGCAATCCTCTATATTTGGAGATGTTGGTGGACAGGATAAAATAACGGCTACCAATTTTAGTATCGTTGAGGATGAACAAGGGATTGTTCAAATGAAAAGTCTCAATGATCGAGGTAAAATATCTTCATCTACAGACGGTATCGCCTATTTGTATCAGCCTATATCCATAGAACAAGACTTTGAATTTTCAGCTACTGTTACGGTAAATAGCATTAGCGATAATAATCAAGCTTCCTTTGGCATTATGCTAAGAAATAAAGTGTATGAAAATATACATGGAACGGAATATGGAAAAGATGATTATTTGGCAATTGGAGCTTTAGATAAAAAGATTAAAATATTTAATCGAGTAAACACAGCACAAGCAAAGCAGGACTTAGATACGTTAATAACGGTGCCGACAGCTGGCAGCAGCTATCAACTTTCCGTTGAAAAATCAGCAAATATGTACGTAATAAAGGTGAATGACTTTAGTTATGTTGTAGATAACTATGCTCCAGAGGTAAGTTACTTTGGATTATTTACTGCCCGTAATGCTGACGTAACCTTTTCAAATATTAATCTACAAATCGAAACGTCAACAGTTAGCTCGATAGCGATTGATGCTTCTAATATGAAGACAAATTATCTTCTCCAGGAGAAACTTGATCTAGAGGGGCTAATTGTCACAGCAATGATGAGTGATAATAGTGAAGTAATACTCTCCAACAACGATCATGTTATTACGGGCTTTGATAGCTCTGAGGTAGGAAGTAAAGTATTAACGATTCATTATAAAGGGAAAACGGCACTGCTGAGTTACGAAGTGGTTGCGTTGGAACTGACTTCACTTGATATGGTATACGCACCTGCCCAAACAACGTATTATGTGGGCGATGAGCTTCAGCTTCACGGTTTAACGATTGAAGCAAACTATAAAAATGGCTATATTTACCAAGAACTTACACCAGATTTATACACGATAGCTATTCAAGATCATGTGTATGATGGTTATGGTAATAATGAGTTAGGTGAAAAACATCAATTTACCGCTGCAGGCACTTATGATGTCACAGTTATTTCAACAGAAAATAGTAAGGTATCTACTGAGTTTACGATTGAAGTTTTGGATGCAAGTCTTACTAGTATAGAAATTCGTCAGCTCCCGGCCAAAACAACATACTTTATAGATGAAGCACTTCAATTAGATGGTTTGATTGTTTATGGACATTATAGTGATCATTCAAGTAAACGTATTTCCAGAGACGATCTAACAATATCCGGCTTTAGATCAACTGTTGCTAGTATTCAGGAGCTAGTAATCTCTTATCATGGACAGACTGCAACATTATCTTTATTAGTCAAAGAAAAGGAAGCAGTCCAGTTAGTCGTAACTAGCTATCCCAAAACAACTTATAAGCTGGGTGAGCAATTCGATTTATCGGAATTAGCGCTAGCCATCGCTTATGATAACGGAGATTTGAAAGCGATTGCAGATAAAGATTATACGATAGATACTTCAAAATATAATGCAGAAGTAGCAGGCCAATATGAACTTACAATTACACCTAATGATGATGAATTGGCATCGATAGATCTACTAGTGACCGTTCGTGAAGAATCGCCAATTGTATGGAATAGCATTCGCTTTGGGCAATCAACTTCATCGAGTAATAATACGATAGAAGTAGCTGACAATGGTGTAGTTACATTGAAAGCAATTGGTGGTTCAGCAGGGAAAGTCACAGGGGATCATGATGGAATTAGTTTCTATTATGTGGAGTTAGATGCTTTAGAAGATAATTTTGAGCTATCTGCCGATATTAAGGTAATAGAATATGCGAAGTCTCCAGATCATGACGGTCAGGAATCTTTTGGAATTATGGCTCGTGATGCAATCGGAACTGCTAATGATTCTTCAGTGTTTGCTTCTAATATTGCGGCTATTGGAGGATATAGTGGTGGAACGAATAATCCCAATGGCACGCAACTATTTGCACGTACAGGAATTGAAACATCGGATGGTAGCGGTAGCCAAGGGATTCAATCAATAAGGTTTAACGAAGAACGTCCAGCGCAGGCTAATACTTATCCTGTGCAAAATTACAGACTGACTTTAACCAAGACTAACAGTGGGTTTACAGGAAAGCTGAATGACAGTAAGTCAGAAACTTTGTATACACCAGAAATTCTAACTGTACAAGATAATAAAATGTATGTAGGATTCTATGTTGCACGTCTAGGAACAATTGAAGTTCATAATATTGAGCTTAAAGTAACATCAGTGGCATCGGATACTCCTAAAGTTGAGCCTCCGTCAGTTCCATTAGCTGCGAGTATTGAATTTGTTTCCCTGCAGCAAACTTCAACTACGGAGCAATATGAGGTTAAAGTAAAAGCAAATACGTCAGGTTCAGTAACGATCAAGCAAGCCAATACGATCATTGTTGATGATGTAGCGATTGAAGCTCATCAAGTATTGTCGAAGGCAACGAATATAATGGTTGGTAATAATCCGTTTACAATTAGCTTTATTCCTAGTGATACGGAATATTTAGAAAGCTATGAAACAATTATATTAAATCGTACCGTTACCGTTAAACAATACGGAGATGACATATACGTTGCTCCAGATGGCAGTTCGACTGGTGATGGAACTGTAGACAATCCACTTGATCTGGATACAGCAATTACTTATGTTGCTCCTGGTCAAACGATTATTGTTCAGGATGGACAATATTTGCGAAATACGAAGCTGGATATTAAGAAATATAATGATGGAACAGCAGATGCTATGAAAACATTAAAGGCAGCAGAGGGCGCTCGACCTGTAATTGATTTTGATAAAAAATCTGAGGGAGTAGTGCTTAGCGGAAACTATTGGCATATCATCGGTCTAGATTTTGCGCGTTCAGCAGGTAATAAAAAGGGATTTACGATAGGCGGCAGTCATAATATTATTGAGCTGTCTCGCTTCTATGAGCATGGAGATACAGGGTTGCAAATTAGTCGAACAGATGATTCCAATAATATAGCAGATTGGCCTTCCTATAATTTGATACTCAATAGTACTTCATTTGCCAATCGTGACCCATCTGATAACAATGCAGATGGCTTTGCAGCTAAGCTGACGTCTGGAGTAGGTAATGTATTCCGTGGCACTATTGCCTACAACAATGTGGATGATGGATGGGATTTGTATACGAAGGCAGGATCGGGTGCTATTGGCGCAGTAACGATTGAGGATAGTATTGCCTACAATAACGGATATCCAATGGGATCCACAGAGTTAAAAGGGGATGGCAATGGCTTTAAGCTAGGTGGAGAAGGTATTCACGTTGCTCACGTTATTCGTAATAGTATTGCCTTTAATAATGGAACTGTAGGCTTTGCAAGTAATAGTAATCCAGGGGTTATTGCTAACGATAATATTGGCTTTAATAATCCAAAAGGCAATATTGTATTTACGACCTATAGTCAAATTACGCCTGACTTTACGATTGAAGGATTCGTTTCCTATGCAACAACTTCAATTGCTAGAGATCAAGTGCCGCAATCCACACTTGCTAAAAATAATTATCTATATGATGGCACTAAGTTTGCTAATATCGTTGGTACGGTAATTGCTGCAAGTAACTTTAAGAGCTTAGAGATGCCGCTAGAATTTGCTCGCGATGAAGAAGGATATATTATTTTAGCGGACTTCTTAAACTTTACTGCTCCGAAAGATGCGGATAACGCGGATAACTCTAGCAATCCTATAACTGAACCAATTCCAACGTCAACAACTTCCTTTAAGCTAAATGGGACTATCGAGAATGGGAAGGTAACGGGTAGAATCACTTCAGAAGAGGCTAAAGCAGCCATCGCATTATTGAATACCCAATCAAGTTCGGCGATTACGATTACTCTTGGAGAAGATCCAAAGGAGAAGATCTATCGGATACTATTGCCAACCGCTCTATTTGTAACGACTAATACTAATCGAGATTACAATGTTGAAATTGTGACACCTATTGGCAGTATCGTTATTCCTAGTCATGCTTTTGTGAATGAAAGCAATGCTAATAACGGTGAATTAATCGTAGAAATTCGTGATGTTACGGATGTAACTAATGCTTCGGGTTGGTCTAGTGATGCAATAGCAAGGCCAGTTTTAGAGTTTGATTTTTATTGGAATGATCAATTAATGGACTATAATAATCCAGCTCTCTCATTACAATTATTCATACCATATACGCCAAGTGTAGAAGAGCAAGATCAACTATCTAAACTAACGATATGGTATATTGCTGACAATGGTGAGATTACTCCAGTTCCTAATGCGTATTATGATGTAAAGGCAAAAGGTATGCGATGGAGAACGGATCATCTTAGTAAATATGCTGTAGTACTCAAAGCAAAAAACTTCTCAGATGTACCGACTACTCATTGGGCTTATGAAGCAGTTAGTACGCTTGCCGCAAAAGGAGTAATTAATGGGATTAATGATGCTAACTTTGCTCCAAATGAGTCAGTTACTAGAGCAGACTTTGTCGTTATGCTCATGCGCGCCTTGGGACTTACTGCGAGTGTAGACAGTTCATTAGGATTTACCGATGTAGCGACTAACGCTTATTACTATGAAGCACTCATGATGGCTCAGCAACTTGATATTATTAATGGGTATCCTTCAGGTGAATTCCAGCCTCTTCAAGAAATTGAGCGTCAAGAAATGTTTGTTATTGCTTTTAAAGCAATTCAGAAGGTAGAGGATCTACAGCTGAGCTTAGCTAAGGATCAGAAGGCGTTAGAGCAATTTATAGATTCAGCAATAATTGCTAGTTATGCGAAGGAAATCTTATCTACATTAGCTGAACACGGAGTAATAGAAGGATATAACAAACAGATTAATGCCAAGGGAGTAACGACTCGTGCCGAAGCAACAGTGCTAATCGAACGCTTAGTATTCAACAAGCTTAGTAATCAATAAGCGCAATTTACACTCCTGCAAACACGATACAACATTAAATAACCAGTCGTCGAGTAAGTTTCGATGACTGGTTATTTAAATTGCAAGGTAAATTGATCGCTGTCTCACTTATGTTCATGAGACATACATTGTTCTATTAGAACAGCTTTTTAAGCGAGCCCAGCATGTCGCCTGCTTTGTCTAACGATATTTTCGCCTTTACGCCATCGATTAACGCATTTATCTGATCATTCGGAAGGTTGATCCCGACAACGGACTCGATCGCCGAAGCGGGGTCACTCATAAATTTAGAAGAAAATTCCTTATCATTTTTAACTTTGGCAACAATTTCTTCGATTTTTGCTTTGATATCCACACTCATACCTCCTAAAATTTATTGTATGTATTACCTATCTATCATACTAAAATTCATCTATTAAGTAAAAAGCTAAATTTAAATATATTATATTGTGTTATGATACTTTTATAATTATGCAGTTCAGAGAATCTAATAAAAGGGGGCTGTGAGATGAAGAATAAGTTAATCGTGGTATAAGTGGAGATCGGATTTTGGATTTGTATGCTCGTTGGAATGAGAATGCATTAAGTATTAAGCCTCATGTACTTAGTATTATAGCTGGTGTAAATGATGCTATATTTGTTCCTGTCAGGACGTGTTGATACGGCAGCAAAGCGGACATCCGCTGAAGCTTGGCTTTGGGATGGAATACATCTAACAGTAGCCGGACATCACCTGCTTGCAGAGCGATGGCTCGAGGTAGTTGGTAATAGTGGTTGCTTAGGCTCAATTGGCAATTAATTCTTATGTGAAATCATATAATGTGAAGATATATCGTATAAATTATTATTTCAGCAAATTATTGG
>DXHF01000342.1 GCA_019113605.1 Candidatus Paenibacillus intestinavium | reverse complement strand
TAGACGTTCTTGTGCAGTTTCAGGACTTTCACCATTAACCGCGTTAACTTGAAGCAAACCATAATAACGTTCACTATCTTTCGGCAGCCTACATTTACCTGATACTAAATCCCCATTTCTCAAATCAAACTTACGAATTTGAGAGGCTGAGATATAAATATCCTCTTTACTAGGTAAATAGTTGATTGGACGTAGGAAGCCGAAACCATCAGGTAACACTTCCAAAACGCCTTCCATAAATAAAAATCCACTTTTCTCTGCTTGAGCACGTAAAATAGCAAAAATTAATTCTTTCTTTTTCAATTGACCATAGTACTGGATTTGGTATTGTTTTGCGAGCTTATATAGCTCCGTCAACTTCATAGTCTCCAAATCTGCAATTTGAAGGTCTGACATGATCTCACCACTTTTATTATAAAATATAGAATCCGCTTTGATTAATCAGCATTGCCTGATTATCGTGAATCTATTCTATGACAGTGTCATCCGTGTTCGTAGTTGTCTAGCTATCTTCTCTCCACACTTCAGCACCTAATATACTTAAGTTCTCTACTAACCGATCATAACCACGATCGATATATTCTACATTAGTAATCTCAGTAACTTCGTTAGGCACAGTAAGTGCTGCAACGACTAATGCCGCACCAGCACGAAGATCTGCTGCTTCCACTTTGGCAGCTCTTAAAGGGCCACCTTCAATGACAGCTGTTCTTCCTTCCACACGTATGTTAGCTCCCATTAGTACTAGCTCAGGAACATGCTTGAATCGTGTTCCGTAGACATAGTCTGAAAGTAAGCTTGTACCAACTGCACATGTCAGTAAAGAAGTCATTGGAGATTGCATATCTGTTGGAAACCCCGGGTAGACCAGTGCTTTCACATCAATCGCGTTATACTCCGATTTTCCGATAATACGAATGGATTCATCATATTCGATGACTTCAACACCCATTTCTTCTAGCTTTGCAGTAAGTGCCTCAAGATGCTTCGGAATAACATTATCGATTAACACATTGCCTCTAGTAGCTGCTGCTGCGATCATATAAGTGCCTGCTTGAATGCGATCAGAAATAACAGTATGACGGCAACCCTTCATCTGAGTTACACCTTCAATTCGAATCGTTTCCGTTCCAGCACCTTTAATCTTCGCACCCATAGCAGTCAACAATGTTGCCACGTCAACGATTTCCGGTTCTTTTGCAGCATTTTCTATAGTAGTAACACCTAGTGCACGTGATGCAGCAAACATAATATTAATCGTTGCACCAACACTAGCTACATCAAGATATATTTTCGCTCCGCGTAATTGCTCAGCCTTAATATGCAAAGCGCCTTGTTCATTCGTCACAACCGCGCCTAATGCTTCAAAGCCTTTAATATGCTGATCAATAGGGCGAGGTTCAAAGTTACAACCACCTGGCATTCCAATCGTCGCTTCACCGAAACGGCCAAGCATTGCTCCCATCAAATAATAAGAAGCACGAAGTTTTTTCACTTTACCATTAGGCATTGGTTTTGATATTAACCCAGTAGGATTTATACGAATTTCATCATCTTTTCGGGACACTACTGCGCCCAGTTCCTCGAGTATTTCTGCATAAATAGCTACATCACTTATGCAAGGTAGATTATCTAAAATCACTTCGGATTCAGCTAGAACTGCCGCTGGTAGTAAAGCAATCGCACTATTTTTGGCGCCACTAATTGTTACTGTTCCATGTAGTGGCTTACCTCCGCGTATCATTAATTTCTCCATTAATCTATTGGTCCTCCCGTTGCTTGGAAGTCTACATAGTAAAAACCGCCGCAAGCGTGCTCTCAAAAAAAGATGAGTAAGCACACCGACAACAGGCGGTTTACATGTGTCCCTTGTCCCATGTCTCTAATATTGTGTAGTGTGTAATAGATAACATTATATATAGGATCAACCTATCTAATCCATGTTCATTAAAATTATATCTATATTATGCTCAGCATGCGAACAATATTCACGTTTACGAACAAGTTCATAACGATACGAAGCAAACTAATTCAACGATATTATAGCATAGTGTCCTATGTTTTCATACCGTGGATTAAAACTACAAAATAATAGAAGCATCGCCACAATAACGTAACGACGCTTCTATTCATTAACTTTCAGCTAGTTATGAGCTATAAGTACCTTGATTGTTCAGTTGAAAATTAACTTCTACTCGAAGCTCATCAATATCAAACGGCTTAGTAAAGTGTTTAACAGCACCTAGATCGGTTGCTCTTTTGATCATATCTAGTTCACCATATGCTGTCATCATAATGACTTTAATCGTAGCATCCATTGACTTAATATGCTTCAATATTTCAAGTCCATCCATACCTGGAATCTTCATATCTAGAAGCACGAGATCAGGACGGTTATTGCGCACAAGGTCCAAAGCCATTTTCCCATTAGATGCTTGCGATGTATGATAACCTTCAGAACTAAATACCTCATTCAATAGGAGTCTAATTCCGTTCTGATCATCAACTATGAGTACCCGTTGTTTTTCCAAGCTACTTCTACCCCCTATAGCCTTCACCTGTACATGTGATAGGAATGTTACTATACAAGAGTATTCGCTATAGGATTTAACTTTTCCTGCTAAATTATTAACTAGCCAACATTTATTCCAGTTTTTGAGCCTTATTGTTGAAGTGATGCTTGTACAAAGTCATGGAATAGTAGTTGTGGACGATTAGGTCTTGATGTAAATTCTGGATGGAATTGAACAGCTAGGAACCAAGGATGATCCTTAATCTCAACCATTTCCACTAATCTTCCATCTGGAGATGTACCTGAAATAACAAGTCCCGCTGCTTCTAACGCTTCACGATATTCATTATTGAACTCATAACGGTGACGGTGACGTTCGTACACAAGCTCATCATTGTATGCTTTATATGCATTAGTTCCTTCTACAACTTTACATGGATACAAACCAAGACGCATTGTTCCACCCATATCTTCAACATCTTTTTGATCTGGTAATAGATCAATTACTGGATATGGAGTTGAAGCATTAATCTCGGAGCTGTTTGCATCGGCAAGACCTAGAACATGTCTAGCGTACTCAATAACTGCTACTTGCATACCAAGGCAAATTCCGAAGAATGGAATCTTTTGCTCACGGGCGTAACGAATCGCTGAAATCTTCCCTTCAATACCACGATCGCCAAAGCCACCAGGAACAAGAATTCCTTGTACGCCTTGTAGTTTTTCCAGCACATTACTATCAGTAAGTTCTTCTGCATCAACCCAACGAAGCGAAATCGACGA
>DXHF01000341.1 GCA_019113605.1 Candidatus Paenibacillus intestinavium | reverse complement strand
ATCGTAGACAAACATGTTAATGAGCATGGAAATCGTGAAGTAGCGGAAGGCTTTTACAATTATATTTTGGCAGAGGAAGCACAGACAATTTTTGTGAAGCATGGCTTCAGAGCAGTGAATGAGCAAGTCGCCGCTGCTAGTGAAGATCAATTTGAGCAACCTACTGATCTGTTTGATATTGATTATTTGGGTGGCTGGGATCATGTGCGTGAGGTGTTGTACTCTAAGCGTGGCATTTGGTATCAAGTGCTCGCCGACCTTTAGAGGTGGGTTAAAAAGCGGGCTTTGATAACGATGTTCTGCTAAGTAGCGTACCCGACATCGAAGATGAAGCCAATTTTGGAAGTCCGGTACGCATGTACCAAGTACGTACATTTACGTTTCCTCCTTCCGAAAATTGACTCCATCTTCTCGGTTCTGAAAGCCCGCTTTTTAACCTTCATTTTAATGAGGTAGGTTAAAAAGCGGGCTTTGATAACGATGAATATTCTGACGTAGCGTATTCGGTATCGCATGTACCAGGAACGTACACTTGCGCTTCCGCCTTTCTCAAGTAACGCTTCACCTGCTCGGTTCTGAAAGTCCACTTTTTGAACTTTTATTGTGGTTCTGGTATACGTCATTGTTACATCTCCCCATTAAGCTATCTGGCAGGATAGTTCCATGATATCCATGTCTCGGATTTGTTCTGCGATCAATATTTTCTATATGTTGTATAAAAATATTGAAGTATTATTTATCGATTATCCATGTTATCATACCATTAATTGTAAAAAAGATGGTGTATGTTATGGAAACGAATGTACTATCGGAGTGCTTTAGGATTTTTGCTGAACGAGAATGTAAGGATTCCAGCAGTCTCTATGAACATCTTGCAGGAAACATTGCTAATGACCCGAAGTTGCTTAAACTAGCGGCATATTCGAGATCAGGAGAGCCTGTTCCAAACCTCTTACTGGGTGCGGTTCACTATTTGCTATAGGGGGATAGAACACGAATTAGCTGAGTATTATGTCAGCATTGTAGGTGAACCACGGGAGTCATCGACAGCAATTAATTGCTTCAGGGATTTTTGTAATCAGTACGAAAATGAGATTATTCAGATTCTAGAAAGCAAGCTTGTACAAACAAACGAAGTGAGACGCTGTGCATACTTGTACCCTAGCTTTTGCTACATTCATAATATAACGAAAAAACCGTTAGCTCTCATAAAAATAGGAACAAGTGCGGGATTGCAACTCCTTTGGGATAAATATAGCTACTCTTATAATTCCAACAAAAAGTACGGAGATGAACAATCGGCTCTTGAGATAACGGCTGAAATTAGAGGCGATAATATTCCATTCCTTCTTGAACTTAGCCCACCAGTAACATCCAGGATCGGTCTAGATTTGCACGTGAATGATCTAAATAATCCTGAAGACTATCTTTGGCTGAAAGCGTTGATTTGGCCAGAACATAAGGAATGTATTTCTTACTTTGAAAATGCCACTTTATGTTTAGACAAGCAACCCATAGAGTTAATTGAGGGAGATGGTGTTTCTTTACTTCCGAATATTGTATCTAAGATTTCTAAGGATTCAACAATATGTGTTTTTCATACCCATGTGGCAAACCAGATACCTCATAAGTCTAAGATGAAATTGAGTGAGCATATTCAAAAACTCGGTGAGGAAAGGGACGTGTTCCACCTCTATAATAATATGTGGGATCTAGACCTCCACCTCTATAATAATATGTGGGATCTAGACCTCCATCTCGATTACTTTATAGACGGCAAAGAACAAAGGGAAACACTAGCAAAAACAGATGGTCATGGTCGATGGTTTCATTGGAGGTTATGATTTACGATTCAACTAACGGAGAACGTTAGATTAACGCAAAATGGAACAGTTGCCGACAGTAACTGCTCCATTTTTTCATCTAACGACCAGGATACTAGAGTAAGAAAGAAGAAACTTAATATAAAAGGGGGATTGGATATGATTGCTTGGCTTAATCTTGGTAGCCTTCTGCTTGGATTGATAGCATGGATTCTTCCAGTTCTTAATATATCTAGATATGATAAGCGTTCTAGAAATTGGATCACTCTTTCTATTGTGAGTATTAGTGCTTGTTCTATTTCGTTGTTTTTCCAGATTTGTAGTTTCTATGAACGTGTTAAGGCTGAAGATTGGTCTGCTCTTACGGATACAATTAATGTTATCGTTTCTGTTCCAGCAATTCTAATCATCGGTACAATCATATTAAATGTAATAACATTGTATATTTATCGTGACAGGTCAGGATAATGCAACTTTAAATTGTAGCTTACGTCTTAATTGATGTGTATTTTAGGAGGGGAATTATGAAGATATTATGATTTATTATCTTGGGTATGGCTATTGCATACATGTTTTTATTCTTGGGCGAATTTGGATTAGTATTGCTTGGAGGAGCAATTTTCGGACTTCTTCTGTACATTGCAATTACTATTTCTAATAAAAATAATAAGTGAGTAATGTCGCTCAACGAACGGGCAGTTATCTTCTATAAGACGATATAATACAATAAGAACATCAAAATTACATAGAGGGTGAAGCAGAGTAGGAAAAATGAATATCGAGCAAATGTTATATCAAGCAGCCATCGAATTAATAGAAAAAAGATATCCTACTGGTTGGGGCGGAGCTGCTGCTATGTACACAGAAAACTCCGATATTCTGACAAGTGTAGCTCCAGAGGTAATAAATGCTTCAACCGAGTTATGCATTGAGACAGGTGCGATACTAGAAGCACATAAATTAAATGCAAAGGTAACATATTCTGTCTGTGTTGTTAGGGATAACGAACAAGAGGAATTCAAGATTCTAACCCCATGCGGTGTTTGTCAGGAACGATTGTTCTATTGGGGATCAGTTGTAAAAGCAGCTGTATATACTCCTGATGGAAGCCTACGGTATAAAACTTTAGCGGAGATTCAACCTTATCACTGGTATAATGCCTACAAAAAATAAAATGTCTGTAATTGAGCTAGCGGAGAACGTTAGTTCAATGAAGGACTATATGAATATGTAAAATAGGGTGTTTGATACATATGTACCGCTGGGCGTTAAGCTAACGGGCAGGATAGAGGAACAGACGGTAAGGTTGTTCTCGAACAGAAGAACAAATTAATGATATGATGTTGTAAATGGAACAGGCTAGTCGAGCCTATTTTCTATTTTCGT
>DXHF01000340.1 GCA_019113605.1 Candidatus Paenibacillus intestinavium | reverse complement strand
GAACTCGTGCGAATATGCTTCGTTCTTCTACCAGCTACAACTACTTCAATATCCTCGATTGGTTCACGATCCTCGAAAAAGATCGTAATGGCAATTAAAGCTTGCTCGGAGGATGTATTCAATACACAGATTGATTCATGGCTCACTAACTCCCCAGTACTAGTAGGGGGAATATAACCATCTGGAATCATCCAATGCTTCTCACCTTTTGCTTGAAACATAACACAAACCTCCAGTCTTAATCTATACATTAGTGTACGTTCGCTTCCTTTTCAAAGGAGGCATATTCGCCGTCGAAAACGTTACGTTAGCATAATCAACGTGATCAAAGCAGTGAAACGAAAACCAGCAACGTGTACGGTACGAGTACACAAGCGGTCAACGCACGAAGCAGTTGCCCGAAGCAGTTGCACGAAGCTTATAATGAAAGGTTTGAACTACCTCTTCCAATAAAGGTTCAAAACGTTCGGCTGTCAGCACCAAGAAGATGCACTTCAGCAAAAACGAGTAGCACAGTGTACGTTATTGGTACACGAGCACACGCAGGCTTTTGATGGAGGGCATATTCGATGCCGGTTAAGCTACAACGCGTTACATCGTGATCACTGTCGTACGTTTTGAACTACCTATCTGGTGAAGGCTGCTGGTACGCCTCCGTCTATTGTAAGCATACACCCCGTCGTTTTTGCTGATTTGGATGAAGCAAAGAAGGCGACACCTTCAGCAATATCACGCGGATAAATATTGACAAGCAGCGTTGTCCGTTTACGATAATGCTCCTCTAGCTGGTCTGGTTCAATGCCATATGCTGCGGCACGTTCATTACGCCAATTACCATTCCAGATTGCCGATCCTTGCAGGATTGCATCTGGTAAAATCGTATTCACACGAATCCCAAACTCGCCGCCTTCTGCCGCAATACAGCGTGCTAGATGTGCTTCAAGCGCCTTAACAGAGCTGTAAGCTGTAACATTTTTCCCTGCATATACTGAGTTTTTTGATCCAATAAATACCATGCTACCACCGATCGATTGCTGCTTCATTATTTTGAACGCTTCTCTTGCCACTAAGAAGTAGCCTGTACCGAGAACATTCATATTCAAGTTCCATTCTTTCAATGATGTTTCGTCAAATGGACTAGAAGTTGCTAGCCCTGCATTGTTCACAATAATATCAACACCGCCGTAATTAATTGCTGTTTCTGCATAAGCAGCTTGAATGAGCTCCTCGCTTGTTACATCAACTTTAACTGCTAGCGCACGATGCTCACCGAACTCAGCATTCAGTTCTGCCGCTACCTTCTCCGCACCTTCAAGGTTAAGATCTGCTAATACAACATGTGCTCCTTCTTCAACTAACACGCGCGCAGTTGCACTTCCGATACCGCCAGCACCACCAGTAATAAAAGCAACTTGACGCGAGAATTCAGCTTCTGCAGGTGCAAGTGTTAATTTATATAATTCTAGCGGCCAATATTCAACATTGTAAGATTCATTTTCACTTAGCGAAACGAAACTACCAAGCGCTGTTGAACCGCGCATTACTGCAATCGCACGATGATAAAGCGCACCACTTACTTGTGACGCAGCCCAGCTCTTGCCTGTATTAATCATACCGACACCAGGAATTAAAATAACACGTGGAGCAGCCTCAAACATTTTGTCGCCTTCATGCTTGTTACGTTCGTAATATGCCGCATATTCAGCTTTATAAGCAGCTACACCAGTAATTAGTTTTTCCTTCAAGCCTTCAATATCCTCTGCATTAGGTGTCCAATCGATGAATAAAGGAACAACCTTTGTATGAACAAGATGATCAGGACAAGCAGCACCGATTTGCGATAACTCTGGTGAATCAACGCCACCTACGAATGCTAACACATCATCTTCATCATCGAAGGAAAGAATCATCTTCTTTTCGTCACTAACCGCACCGCGCAATAGCGGCATAACGCTAGCAACTATCGAACGACGCACCTCAGCTGGAAGTTCAGCATGCTTTACGCCACCGAATAATTTCTCTTGGTCAAATTGAGATTCGATATAGCTTTCCGCTTCTGTAATGATTTTGATTGTCTGCGCATACGCCTCTTCAGCAGTTTCTCCCCAGGTTACTAAGCCATGCTTCTCCATTAATACGAGTTCAGCATTAGGATTAGCACGTACTCCTTCGGCAATCATTTTCGAAAGTGTGAAGCCTGGACGCACATAAGGCACCCATACATAACGATTACCGAAAATTTCATCGGCAATTTGTTTGCCGTTATCGGCGCAGCATAAGCTAATGATAGAATCTGGATGTGTATGATCAACATGGTTATATGGAAGGAATGCGTGCAATAACGTTTCAATCGAAGCACGAGGATGCTTAGCATCGATCATACAGTTTGCTAAATAAGCAACCATATCCTCATCGCTCATATCATCACGCTCAAATAGCGGACGAATATCGTCTAGACGTAGACCTGTGAAATTGCTAGCTTTCATTGTTGCTAGATCGGACCCGCTACCTTTAACAAACATCACTTCAACATCTTGACCACGGAAATCCTTCACTACCGTTTTTGCAGAAGTATTACCGCCACCATAGTTACATACACGACGATCTGTACCAATGATATTGGAACGATATACTAAGCTTTCTAATCCACCTTGTAATCGTGTTGCTTTTGATGAATCCCACAAAGACTGCACCATATAAATACCCCCTGATTGTTTTTGTTTCATTGTTTTCATGTTTGTTTACCCATGATATCAACTATACTATATTTGTTTGTGTTTGAATAGATGTTTTTTCGGAGGAAAATAAAGATATTCAATTGATATTATGGTGCCGCGAGCAATATGTTTTTTTACTTTCTTCATTCCAGGCGCTTCGGCACAAAAATATGCACAGCAAAAAATCCCCTTACAGCTAGTAGTGTTAAATCCAAGCTATCTGGACTTTATCGCACTACCTACTATAAGGGGACTGCAATCGATATACGCGAAAGTGTTTATAATCGCGTAATAAAAATTGAATATTTACATTACTATTAAATTTTGAATAATTAACTCTAACTTACTCCTTGGTAGTCTGAGCACGCTTCGTGAAGAACGCAACTATAACCGCCAGTACTGCAAAAGCAAAGCCGATGACAAATGCATTGTGTACACCAGAAATAAGTGCTTCTGTCTGCTGAAGAGGAGACGTTGGATCTGCAGATTGAGCTAGGAAACTTTTTTGACCAGAAGCCATAATGCTAATAAAGAATGCAACACCAATCGCTCCCGCTACTTGTGATAATGTATTAAGAATTGCTGTACCATGCGGATAATAGCGTGGCGGTAATTGATTCAAACCATTCGTTTGTGCTGGCATCATAATCGCCGAGATCGCCACCATTAAGCAAATATGCAAAATGATAAAGGTTATCTTCGATGTATCAACCGTTACTTGTGTAAAGAACCACATCACGATCGCTAATACGATTGTACCAGGAATAATTAGCGCTCTTGGACCAAATTTATCAAACAATTTACCTGTAATTGGTGAGATAAGTCCGTTCAAGAGACTACCTGGCAGCATAATTAGTCCTGATGCATAGACCGTTAAGCCTAGCGCACCTTGGAATAAGAAAGGTAGCAATGACATTGTCGAGAACATCGTCATCATCATAATAATAAGCAGAATCGACGTTAACGTGAACATTGGAAACTTAAATGCTCTAAGATCCAATAAAGGCTCCTTCAACTTCAATTGACGAACGATGAATAGAAGTAACGATATTACACCGATAGTAATCATGCCGTACACTTTCGGGTTATCCCAGCCTTCAAAGGAGCTACTAAATCCATAGACAATCCCACCAAAACCAAGTGTAGATAAAATAATGGAAGGTACATCTACTTTAGGCTTCGTAGGCGTCGATAAGTTTTTCAAATAAATAAATGCGAAAATAATCGAGAAGATTGCAAATGGAAGAACGATGAAAAATAACCATCTCCATTCCAATGAATCTAAAATAATACCTGATAGCGTCGGCCCGATAGCTGGCGCAAACATAAATACTAGCCCAATAGTTCCCATTGCCGCTCCACGCTTTTCTGGAGGATACAATAGCAGTATCGTGTTCATAAGAACCGGCATCATCAATCCAGTACCGACCGCTTGGATTAAACGACCAACTAGAAGGACAGAGAATCCAGGAGCAATTGCACAAACGATAGTCCCGACCGTAAAGAAGGTCATGGCCCCTATAAAAACTTGCCTTGTTGTAAACCATTGTACTAGTAATGCCGATGCTGGAATGAGAACTGCTACAACTAACATATACCCCGTTGAGAGCCATTGCAGCGTCGGAGCCGTCACACCCAATTCATTGACCAATAACGGAATAGCATTACCAAGCAATGTTTCATTTAGGATAGAAAAAAATGCACCAATAATTAAAGAAATCATAATCGGGAGCCTTTTCACATTCTCAAGTTGCTGAGAACCCGAAGGGGCGGCTGAAGCTGAAGTATCCATTATATTCCCCCACTAACCATTTTTATTTAATTACATAACTGTCTGACCTACTGCAGGTTCAATAACTCGCCCTAAAATAATAACCCAAAATTGCATAGCAAGTAAACCAATTAATAAACCTATCGCGTATACTACCATAAAACTATTCATAATCCAACAGACCTGAGACGGAGTTAACTTTTGGAGCTATCTACTTGATCGTTCACCTTAAAGCTGCGTGCCCAGTATAGAACTGGAGTAGCAACAATCGATATTATAAATTTGAATATATATGTCGTAAATACAATTTGAAGCCATTCTTGCCAGCTATAAAGACCTGTGCCGACAAATGCGACCGTACAAAATACGATTGAATCGAAAAGCTGACTAATACCAGTACTTACATTCGTCCGAATCCAAAACTGGTTTTTCGCACCAAATTTCCGTCTTAAGTAACCATACACTTTAACATCAAGAAGCTGGCTAGTTAAGTATGCTAGTAAGCTTGCTGCTGCAAGACGCGGCATAAGACCAAAAATAGTTTGCAAAGATTCTTGAGCAAAATCCGTTGCCTGCGGTGTAAATTTAAGCGCCATCTGCATCATGATCGTCGTAGAAATAAGTGTGAAAAATCCAAACCAGATCGCACGCTTAGCTTCTTGCTGTCCATACTTCTCATTGAGTAAATCTGTACTCATTGAGATTGTCGTATATATCGTATTTCCTAAAGTCATAATGATACCGACCGTACCAATAGATAGCTCAATCGTTTTCGTTACTTGAATGTTTGCAACAACCGTAGCGAAGGCTATCCAAGCATAAAGCCCTGTTTTACCAAAGAAACGATAGCATGCAAGAAATAACATAAAATTTACAACAACAAATAAAATACCCCAACCCAAATTAAACACCAAAAATCCCCCTTAGTTTTGTTGACGCGGGAAGATTACGAACCGCGGGCCGTTTATTCGACCAGTGATAACAATAACAAATTTCATCACAGAAAGAAACTGTAAATCTTTGTTCATAAGCTCTATATAGTCAAATAGCTAAGTTAATAGTTATGTTCATCGTTAAATAAACAAGGCCATTTTCAACTAGTAGTTGAAAGCGACCTTGTTCGATTCATATTCTATTATTCGTTTTCACACTCAAAACTAAACCCATTGCCAACATATTTGTCAAAAGCGAACTACCTCCATAACTAATAAACGGAAGTGCTATCCCCGTTAGAGGCATAATCCCTATATGCATCGCGATGTTCTGAAATATTTGTAGCGTTAACATTGAAATGATTCCTACAACTAGGTATCGTCCCTCTAAGTCTTTTGTTTGAAGGGTTATTATAACCATTCGATAAATGAGTATAAAGTAGAAGAGCAGCAACACGGAGACACCGACAAATCCGAACTCTTCTCCAATAACTACGAAGATGGAATCTGCGTAGCTATACGGAATAAATCCCCCTCTAATCAGACTTCCTTGAAGAAACCCCTCTCCCATCAATTGTCCACTGGCAATAGCGTGTATGGAATTATCCACATGCCACATTTTATCTGGATCAGATAAAGGATCAATAAACGTCTGAATTCGACTCATTTGATGAGGCTTCACAATTTTAGAGAACATCTCAAAATTATAGAAGTAAAGTATCGTAATTACTGTAATGACTACAGCAACTGTTAAAGTTCCTGCTAAAATATGCTTCCATTGAATATTCGCGATCCAAAGCATGCCAACAAAAATACATATAAATACGATAGAGGTACCGAGATCTGGCTGCTGTAGCACCATAAAAAACGGAACTCCAACTAGAGCACACATTGGTAACAGATCCTTAACGAATCGTAGAGGCTGTTCATAACGTGCTTTAAGCCATTTCGCCAATACCATAATGACAGCAAGCTTCATAATCTCTGATGGCTGAAATGCCATCGATCCTATATTGATCCAACGGCGAGAACCATTGAGATTCACACCGTTAAAGTGTACATAGAGTAACAACAAAATCCCTACACCATATAAAATATAAGAAAAGTGTTTCACAAGTATACGATAATCTAGAATACTCAATACTATTATAGGGATAAATAAAACTCCGAAAATAGTATAATTGCTACTATGCAAACCCGCATACCTAGTTTCAAAAGTAGCACTATAAATAACAATACTACTAAGAAACATAAAAATAATTAATATGATAATGATAGGAATATCTATTCTTTTTATTTTTTGCAACATATGATTGATTCAACTCCGAATTACTTGTTCAGCGTACGATTCGCCCAAGACCATTTATTAATAATCAATGTGTCCTCTACTTCCACTCATCATCGTATTCTTTCGTATCTAATAGCTGTAAAGTGTCATTAATCCAGCCGTAAATGTCCATCCCGTTTCCACCCGCACCGAAGGACCACCCTAAAAGGAGATCTTGAATACCGTCACTATTAACATCAGTGACCCCCATATAATCGATTCCATAACCGAAGCCTTCGGCATTCCAAATAATCCGCCATTCTTCATCAAGCTGTTTCAGGAGCGCAGCTTTTAATATCCTTTCATGAAAAATACTCTCTTCGTATACAACAACAGCTTCATCAATGCCATCTCCATCCACATCACTGAATAAAACCCCTGAATCCGCTATACCTCTTTCAGGAATTAGCACCCTCGATCCGTCAGGCAGCAAAGAGATAATCGTTGTACTATGCTGATTCAGCTCGGTATTTTTTTGTAACGATGGAGGCTTAATTAAATCAATCGGAACAGGAGGGATTCCACATCCACTAGTCCACAATAATATAGTCAATATCATTCCAGTCCATATTAGTTTCCTGAACATTTACTGCCACTTCCCTCATTGATAATAGCATCGCTTTCTATTTTATATGGATTACAATTAAAAAAGGTTATGAAATAGTTAAAATTACGCACCTCGTTATTGTGGAAGATACATTTCGATTTTAGTTCCTTTTCCTAACTGACTGTGTATCCTCAGTTCTCCACCATGTAGCTCCATAATTTGCTTCGATATCGAAAGTCCCAGACCACTCCCTGCAGTATTATCGCTCCCTTTGTAAAATTTCCGAAAGACGCTATTCAGATCCTGCTCCGAAATTCCAACTCCCGTATCCTCGACTGTAATAATAACCTTTCTCTGCCGTGAATCCAGATAAGCGTACATACTAATTACTCCATCTGGTTCTGTAAATTTAAGCGCATTATCGATTAGATTAATCAACACCTGCTTCATTCGGTTTTCATCGGCTAGTATAATTGGAAGATTATCTGGTATCCTCACATTCAATGAGATATGCTGCCGATCAGCTCTAGGAGTCAACTGTTTACCAATATGTTGAAGCAACTCGCCTACCGCAAGCGGAGCACAAGAAAGTATGATCTGCCCGTTATCTAACTTGGACAAATCCAGCAATTCATCTACAAGACTTGTTAACCTATCACTTTCCGTCTCTATGATCTCAAGTCCATCTCTTAGTAGCTGTTGATCATCCCCTTCACTCGATTGCAGGGTTACTGCCCAACCTTTTATCGAAGTCAGCGGCGTACGAAGCTCATGTGAGACCGATGAAATAAAATCATTTTTGAGTTGTTCGTCCCGTCGTATTTTAGCTGCCATCATATTTAATGTATCTGATAATGTTCCTAGCTCATCTTTATATCGTTGTTTGATCGTTACGTTAAAATCTCCTTCAGCCATCTTCCCTGCTGCCAGCTTCAACTCCTTAATCGAACTTGTAATCGTTCTTGATACAAGGACACTAAGAACAGCAACAATGGCAAGCACAAATAGACCAATCGTAATAAAGATGGTCGTAATTTGCCTGATAGCGGCTTGCGTACCCGTTAATGAGGTTACAAACCTGACAAAACCCACTATCGTTTCGTTAGCTTGTAATGGATAAGACACCGCCAATATCGCTTCATCTGAGGATGGGTCACTTCCTCGCCAAATTCCGATATTTCCGTCCTTTGCCTCTTGCACATCTTGAAAGTCCACTATATTTTCACCGCTCTGATATCCCATAGAATCTTGAAGTATTTGGCCTGTTGCATCGATAATCTGAACTTGCGCAGCAGAATTCTCAGAGACCCCCTTTAATAGTCTTGCGGATTGCTCCTTGAAATCAACCTCATCAAAATATTGTTGGAAAAATGAAGCTGATAATTCCGCTTGATTGATCAAAATACGTTCCACATTGTGATAATAATAATAATTTACAAAAGCGATTAGAATTATTTCCAATATGGCTATCGTAATTAGACTAACGATGACATAACTCCCTAATAGTCTCTTTTGAATTCCCAAACGTTATCCTTCCCCTCCCCAGCGATATCCTAGCCCCCATACGGTCGTGATCAATTGTGGCCGAGAGCAATTGTCCTCAAGCTTTTCCCTTAGTTTTCGGACATGAACATCCACTGTCTTCGGATCGCCAACAAAATCCTCTCCCCAAATTAGATTTAACAGTTCATTTCGCGATAACGCTTTATTGGCATTCTCGACAAATACTTTGGCCATTAAAAATTCCTTGGGCGTTAATTCGAGCAATTGTTCATGTTTGAATATTTGATTAGAATCGATATCTATGGTGATTGCACCTGAATGCAGCACTTTTCTTTGTTGCTCAGTAGCATGATGAGTACGGCGTAATACCGTTCTAATTCTAGCTACTAGCTCTAATGGGTTAAATGGTTTTACAATATAATCGTCTGCACCAAGCTCAAGACCTCTAATTTTATCCAAATGCTGCCCGCGTGCGGTTAAAATAATAATAACAATATCGGGATCGATATCCCTTAGCTTCTTGCATATTTCGAATCCATCCATATCGGGTAACATAAGATCTAGTACAACCACATCAGGGCGATTTGAAGCCAGACTTTCTATAGCTTCCGACCCTCGAGCAGCCTCAATGACCTTGAATCCGCTCCGATCTAAATTTATTGCAACAAAACGTCTGATATGATCATCATCTTCAACAATGAGTACTTGATTGCGGTTTGAATTTCCCATGTTTTTCTCCTTACTGATTCTGTTCCATTGAGAGAATAGCAATTAGCAGCTTTCTCCTTTTATGCTAGCTTGCGTCTAAAATTTCAAATCTAGACTATATAACTAAAATAATATATTACTATCGTACCATGAATAGTGCATTGTCGATTATGTATACATAGCCCTTACCAATTCCATTCACTATTTGACCTCATTTTCATAACATGATAAAATTCGTTTATTCTTTTAATCTACTTTTTTCAGTACATATGATAGAACAGAACATAACTTCATATTAGAAAGCGTTGAATGCTGTGGATCAAACTATAGCAGAAGCTGCTTCTGGAGAGACTGCATAGGTGCAGCGCCGAAGGATTCACTATCTCAGGCAAAAGGACAGAAGAGTAACATTTCATTTGTTATTTTTGAACTTTTGGAGATTGAATTCATTCAATCTCTTTTTTTGCTGTTTTGAACTACCATTTTTATTAAAAGTTCAAAAAGCAGGCTTTCAGAACCGAGAAGATGGAGCGCTACTTGAGGTAGGAGGAAACGCAAGTGTACGTTATTGGTACACGCGTACCGGACTTCCCAAGTTCGATTCATATTCGATGCCGACTATACTACGAGGATAATCAGCGTTATCAAAGTCTGCTTTTTGAACTACAACTCATACATCTTAGACTGAACAACGGGGGAACCAAGTATGACTCAACAATTAAAACGCGATCTCAAAAATCGTCATGTCCAGCTCATTGCCATCGGCGGCACAATAGGCACTGGCTTATTTCTCGGAACAGGTAAATCTATACAGTTAGCAGGACCTTCGATTATTTTTGCATTTTTATTGATCGGTATCACTTTATTTTTTGTGATGCGCGCTTTAGGCGAATTATTATTATCGAATTCTGGATACACCTCTTTCAATGAATTTGCCTCAGAATATATCGGGCCTTGGGCTGGCTTTATTACTGGCTGGACCTATTGGTTTTGTTGGATTATGACCGCTATGGCCGATATTATTGCAGTCGGCGTATATATGCAGTATTGGTTTGATATCCCACAATGGATTCCCGCATTGTCATGCCTTGTTATTTTATTATTATTAAATCTCTTAACAGTAAAATTATTTGGTGAGCTAGAGTTTTGGTTCTCCATTATTAAAGTCATTACGATTATTGGATTAATTGTAGTCGGTATTGTCTTAATCGTTACGGGATTCAAGACAAATTATGGTGCAGTCTCACTTATGAAACTTACTACACACGGCGGGATGTTTCCAAACGGTATAACTGGCTTCTTATTATCATTACAGCTCGTTGTGTTCTCATTTGTAGGGATTGAATTAGTTGGAGTAACTGCAGCAGAAACCGAAAATCCACAGAAAAACATACCTTCTGCTATTAATAAAATTCCAATTCGTATTCTACTCTTCTATATAGCAGCCATTATTGTCATTATGTCTATTACACCTTGGACGCAGTTCAGTGCTTCAAGCAGTCCATTTGTTGAAGTGTTTGCACTGGTTGGCATACCTGCAGCGGCTGGAATTATTAACTTTGTTGTATTAACATCAGCGGCATCTGCGGGTAATAGCGGATTATTTTCAACTAGTCGCAGTCTGTATACATTAAGTAAAAATAAGGACGCCCCTGCCAAACTAGCTTCGCTTAATAAGAAATCTGTGCCTAGTCGTGCACTATTCGTGTCTACTATAGTCGTTTCAATCGGTGCATTATTAAGTAAGCTTGTACCTGAGCAGGCCTTCGCGATTGTTACGACAATAAGTGCTATTTGCTTTATATGGGTATGGAGCATCATAATCATCTCACATATTCGTTATGCGAAAAAACGTCCAGATTTAAGAAAAAGCTCTACATTTAAAGCTCCCTTAACGCCGTTTATTAATTATGTAATTTTAATAATTTTCATTGGTATACTAATCATTATGCTGTGGGCAGAAGCTACTCGTGTAGCACTACTGTTAACTCCGATTTGGTTTATCATATTAATGATTTTTTATCGCTATATGAAGAAAAGAGTTAAGTAGATTCGGATAGGTATAGAACCTCTGATTCATATTTATAAAAAGGTGCAGTCCTGGAGACTACACCTTTTTGTGATCGACTGCTTCCATTGCAGTTATAGCATATTCAGCGTCTATCACTTTAGCAGTAACATCATTATCTATTGCAAATATATATTGATGTTGACACCTCGTATACAAACGTATACAATTCAGTTATAATATTGTGTATACGTATGTATACACAGAAAGAGGTATTACTATGCGTGAAGGAAAATCTATGCACGAGGGACATCATCGAGGTGGGCATCACAAAGGTCATGAGCGTTCAGAGCATCGTGGACCGAAAACATTCCGCCGAGGAAGAGCAATTGCCTTTCTAGAGATGATGACCCTTAAGCGTTCTACGATTAAACAGCAGTTAGAACAGCCAGAATTTCAATCGATCAACCAAATTTTGATCGGTGAATTAAAGGCGATTGATCTGTTAATTAACGAATTTACTCAATTATTTGAAATTCATGAAGATGAAACAACAGAAATAGCCCCAATTAACAATGAAGATACGGAAGCTTCGCTGTTAAATGGTGAGCAGCTACGCAATCTTAGTGGTAAAGAACGGTAGTATTGCCCCCAATGATTCACTTACACGAGCAGAAGCAGCAGTTATTCTGTACCGTATTTGGAATTTAAAAAATATTAAGATCATATGAAAGAGAGGAAGGCGCTCCTGCTCCTTCCTCTCTTTACCTATTTATAGGTTCACCTAACTAATCAACTTCGGCAGATTTCCAAGACCACTTTATGCTATTCTATAGTTGTACATTCAAATTGATGGAAGAATCCATTTGAATCATTACAATAGACTTTATTGAATACTAGGTGGTGCTGAAAATAATGAAGAATGACGAGAAAAAAAAGGCAAGTAGAAATAAAACAATGACGCTCGATGCCAATGAAATAGAAAAGTATAGAAGCAGACTAGTTGTTCTAACTAAACAAGCAGCTCCGCAAGAAATTATAAATAAAACAATCAATCAAAATCTTTTTGAAGCACTTGATCATTTACCAGATCAATTTGTCGATTTAATGTTTATCGACCCACCGTATAATCTGACAAAAAATTTTAATGGAAAAACATTTACTCAGATGAATAATCAAGAATACACAGATTGGCTAGCTTCCTGGTTTTCTCGTATCGTTAGAGTTCTTAAGCCTAATGCTACTGTATATATATGTGGCGATTGGCGTTCAAGCCACTCTATTTTCGAGGTCGCTTCCAAACATTTGAATGTTCTAAATCGGATCACTTGGGAAAGAGAAAAGGGACGAGGAGCATTAAGCAACTGGAAAAATGCTTCCGAAGATATTTGGTTTTGTACGAAATCGAATGATTATAAGTTCTATGTAGATCGAGTGAAAATGAAACGTAAAGTCGTTGCGCCATATAGAAATGAGGAAGGTAAACCTAAAGACTGGGAAAATCATGACGATGGAAAATATAGACTTACATTCCCTTCTAATATGTGGACAGATTTAACGGTACCATTCTGGTCAATGGCTGAAAATACGGATCACCCTACTCAAAAACCCGAGAAGCTGCTTGCTAAAATAATACTTGCGAGCTCCGATGAGAATGATGTTGTTTTTGATCCCTTTATGGGCTCTGGAACTACTTCTGTTGTTGCCAAGAAGTTACATCGGAATTTTGTAGGTATCGAGATGGATGAAACATACTGTTGTCTAGCTGAAAAACGTCTTGAGCTTGTAGAGTCAGATTTCTCGATTCAAGGTTATTCCGAAGGCGTCTTTTGGGATCGGAATACGCTTCAAGCACAAACTAAATCCTTATTCGATACTAAACAAAAAAAAACTAGTACAAGTCAAACAACTAATCACAGTATTGACGTAGTTAAGCGCGATTAGTTTTCACTATTCAATCTTGATCACAAATAGAGCAGTATTCTTTATAGAATAGATTCTAAAAAGAATACTGCTCTTGAACAATACTTAATGCTATTGTTACATCACCTTGTGGAACATAATCGCTACTTCCTCCTGCAATAATCGATTACGAGAATGTGCTTGCTCTCTAGCATTTACTCCGTTACCGCTTGAATCATTCCATACGCCCAATGATCGACATCCACATCATACCAACTTGGTTGAACATACTCTACTGGTTGAATGCCATATACTCTATTGATCATGGCTACAGCTTCTGCGCGTGTTAACGGACTATCCGGACGGAAAGTACCATCTCCATAACCTTGAACGATACC
>DXHF01000339.1 GCA_019113605.1 Candidatus Paenibacillus intestinavium | reverse complement strand
TGTCCAAATAACATCTGCTTTCATGTATTTTTCTTTGAAGTAAAGAAAAGCAAGTATAAAACGAGAGTTTTATTAACATGAAGTATATCGAGTAAACCAATAAAAAGTCTGGGAGGTTTTCATATGTCATACACAGGTAAATATAGTTTGAATAGTAATGCTGTTGCGCAGGCGACATATAAACTATTAGAAGAACGTGGAATAACTACAACTCATATTGCTGAGCTCGTCCACTTTCTACAAAAAGACTATTCAACCGACTTAACCGTGGAGGATTGTATTGTTCATGTTGAAGCTGTACTATCCAAGCGTGAAGTTCAAAATGCTGTTTTAACAGGAATTCAACTGGATATTTTGGCGGAAGAGGGAAAATTAATTTCCCCGCTTCAAGAAATGATTGAGAATGACGAAGGTCTTTATGGCTGTGATGAAATTTTAGCTCTATCAATTGTCAATGTGTATGGAAGTATCGGATTCACTAACTTCGGCTATGTTGATAAATTAAAACCTGGCATTCTAAAAAAACTTAACGAAAAGAACGACAAAGACATCCATACATTCCTTGACGATATTGTTGGTGCAATTGCTGCCTCTGCAGCAAGTCGCTATGCTCATCGCAAACAAGCTGAACGCGAAGGCGCAACAACCCCTCCGTTAGACTAACTACTTACTTAGACTCATGCAAAAGATAAATAACTACAAAAAAGAAGGAATTGATTACATATCGATTCCTTCTTTTTATAGGAAAAATCCTTTTACTTTACTATGAAGCTATTCCATAGTATCAATCTTGTTGTAATAATCCGTATCGCTAATCCGCAACGCTCATATAAATTATTTTTTCGTCTTTCAATATAGACTTAATCCGACTTTGTCGCACTAATTCCTCCAAGTGGGCAATGATTTCAGTTAAAGCAAAACGCATATTATGAGCATTTTGACGAAGATGAGTACCAAATATCCATTCGCAGCATGTGTAAGCATCTACTTCCTGTTGCTCGATCACATATTGCTCGATCTTTTCAAGACGACGTTCATGATGAGCAATAATTTCATAAATTCTTTGCGAAAATTGCTCAAAGGGGTCGCGATGTCCTGGCAGTGCAAATTTTACGTCAAGCTCAGCGATATGCTGTAAATTTATAATAAATTCATGTAGTACATCTTTGTCCTCACCTGGAATGACACCAACATGCGGCGTAATTCGTGGTAGCACCTGATCCCCGCAAATAATAATTTGTTGTCCTCGTTCATAAAACATAACTTGTCCATAGGCGTGACCCTTTGTTTCAATAATCTCCCATTTGCGATTACCTAGCTTAATCTGATCACCTGCTACAATATATGTAACTGCTGGGAATGGCTCCACTCTAGACTGAAACTGCTGCAAATTAAGCAATATCGCTTGTTCAACAGGTACAGGTACACTATGCATCTGCAGTAACGTAGACATAGCATGCTCATAGTGCATGCGCTCATCGCCCCACAGCTTCAGCGTATAATGAAAGGCTTCCTCCGTCATATAGACAGGCGCCCCGCTTAGTTGCTGAACAAACCCTGCTAAGCCAAAATGATCCGGATGCTGATGTGTTATAACGATTTGTACACAATCTGTCCACTCCAACTCCAACTCAGACAGCACTTGCATCCATACTGCAATACTCTCATCCGTTTTTAAGCCTGGGTCAATAATCGTATAGCCCCTTTGTTCTAATATAATATAGCTATTCACCCATTTCAAAGAAAATGGGACAGGCACTTTTATTTGAATAATAGATTCCGTTTGTCGTTGCCACAATTGTTCCACCCTACTCTCTCCAATCCTCTGCATCCATCGTTACGTATCTTATATAATCACGGTCATTTTAGCATAGTTTTGAAAAAATAGCGCATACTACCTCTAACAATTTGGAAAAGGGTGAGTGTGATGCTCGAACGATTAAAAATTATATTATCTCCATCGGAAGATCTTATTCAGAAAGAACTAACTCATCCGATTAATAAGCAAAAGATCGAACTTGCATTCTACTTGCCCCTAGTTGATGAAGGAAAGATTCATAATTTCATTACCGTCCCGTTTTCCAAAAACGAATACCCAATATCTAGCCTATTCCAATCAAATTCCAACTTCTATGTTGTCGAGGACCCTGCTAGCTGGATCGATCTCATGTTAAGAGGCCAGGCTTTAATTGAACATCAAAACATTATTTATGCATTTGATGCGATGCAGTATAAATATAATGAAGCACCTCCAACCCAGGTCGAAAGTAGTATTCGCGCTCCACAACATTCCATTAGCGAAGACCCTACTATTGCGCTTAACCTTATACGCAATGCCTATATGACACCTGAGCTTACCGTTGATCAAATGCAAGTTGGTACAATATCTCAAACTAGTCTCTATATTTTGTATGACCAACGAAAAGTAAATCAAAATACTTTAAAAAATGTTAGGAGTAAGCTTGATGCTATTCATTTGGATCTCATTAATTCAACGGGAGAACTGGAGCGTTTACTTTCCAGCAAAAAATACCAGTTATTTCCTACATTACTTATGACTGAGAGAGTAGATCGCATTTCACGAGCATTGTCACTTGGAAAAATTGTTCTGCTATTAAAAGGCTCGCAATACGCGCTCATACTACCAGTGACCTTCTTCGATTTTATTCACGCCGTTGAGGATCATTACGAATCCTTTTGGATGACTCGACTGCTTATTGTAGTGCGGTATATTGCGCTGTTCATTACAGTATCACTACCAGGACTTTACATCGCTGTCTTATCATATAACCCTGAAATATTCCGACTCCAATTAGCTTTCTCGCTTGTTGCCAGTCGATCAGTAGTGCCATATCCTTCATTCATTGAAGTATTCATTATGCTTATTATGATTGAAATGCTATTGGAATCAAGTATTCGTATTCCAAGATTCATCGGACCAGCATCTACAACTGTCGGTGGTCTTATACTTGGAAGTGCGGTTCAACAAGCTGGATTAGTCAGTAGCGTAATGATTATTGTCACTTCATTGATGGCGATTAGCAATTTTGTACTCCCTGTATATTCAATGACATTGGCGGTTAGATTTTTGAAATATCCGATTATTATTATTGCCATATTCTTCGGATTGGCTGGTGTGTGCGTTGGACTATACTTCTACATTGTATATTTGTGTAGCATGAGAAGCTTTGGCGAGTATTATTTTAGAATTCGAGGTAAATTCACTCCGCAAGAAGGAGATATTGGACAGGCAGGTGCATAATGAACCGTTACTTTTTCTACAACTACTTTATCGTTTGCTTTACAAATTTGATGTTACTTATACCATATTACCTAACTGTTGATCGCTACAACGGTGCGGTTATGTCGATTATTCTTAGTCCGATTTTTGGTTATCTCTTTCTCTATATGTTCACTTCGAGTTTATCTAAGTTTCCAGGAAAAGGATTACCAGAAATATTTGCACTCTTCTATCCGAAATGGGTCGTTAATATTACGATGGCCTATAAAGCAATACTTATAGGGATCGCAGGAGCCATTGTTGTCTCTACATATGCGGTAATCATTACTAGCTTCTTGAATCCCGATGCTAATGAGTATATCATGCTTATGCTATTAATGATTATTTGTGCTTACGCGGCAACTCGTTCAACAGTAAGTATTGCTTTTATATTAGAAATATCATTGCTTCTAAGTATTCCAGTTATCGCTTTCGTTATGTACAAAACGATCAAAAATCCTTTAATGAATTGGGATGCTATCCACGTTATTGTCAACCATATTGGTCATCTCCCTACGTTGATCTCGTTCGCTGCCGCTAGCTTTGTATTTACCGGTTATTTGAATATGGGACTATTCAACCGAATATTACCGCCTAATTTTAAGTTCAGATATATTTGGTCGTATCCTATTATCGTGTTTATTATACTATTAATTTCCTTTTTTGTTCCGATTGGAATACATGGAACGGAAACAGTAGCTCACTATGTCTTTCTTTGGAGTGCAACTGCCGATTCCACGCGAATGATGTACGGCTTTATCGAGCGGGTGTTATTTGTTTTCTTAATTGTGCTAATTAATCTCTCCTTGACGTTTACGATGGTAGGCTGGCATATGGTGATAGAATACATACGTACAATAATTCCTAATAACGTCGTTAACCCTAACGAAACTAAGACACCACTTCGGAGCTATATAATAGCGGGTTGTATTATGGTCGTCACCTTTTTAGCAGCGTTAAAAATAAACGATGACATTATGGTGAAATTCACAGCTTATTTTCTAATTTATAGAATGTTCTCTGAAATGATAACAACGACTTGGATCTTTATTCTAAGTAGGAAGAAGGTGCGAAAGTATGAGAAAAATACTGCTTCTTAGCACGCTAATGATCAATCTACTGTATATATTATTACTAAGTGGATGTGGTTTCAAAGACATTGATAAACGTTTTTTTGTTGTTGGTACAGGCATTGACTATTCCGGTGACGAGAAAAAACCTTATCGGATTACTATTAAATTAGCTGTTCCCGCTGTTAGCATCGATCCCGGTAATTCCAAATCGCAAGTAGAGACCATTAATAGTGAAACAATCGCTGAAGGTGTCCGCTTACTAAAGGCGCAAGTCGATAAGGAAATCGATTTTGGACACTGTAATGTATATTTGATTGGCGAAGAAATGGCTAATCGAAATATTCAAGAAGTTGTCTATTGGATGTCAAGACGGAGAGACATTCAAAATGTTGCCGCACTTGGCATTGGTACCCCCACCGCTGAGGAGATTATTTCCAAGCAGCCTACGGCCGAAAGATTTCCTGGTAATTCCTTGAACCTATTTTTCAGTCACGATGCGACTGAATCATCGTTCACCTACATTGAGCTTGTAACCGACCTATTCCGTAGAATCAATGAAAAAGGGCTTGATCCGATACTTCCCATCGTTGAAATTCAAAACGATACTACCTATGTTATCAACCGAATTGCTTTATTAAACAAAGAGAAGATTATGCTCATTTTAACACCAGAGGAATCACAGCTCTTTAACCAATTGTCAGGGCAACTCAAAGTTACAAATGTGTACGGCTCCTTTTCATGTCCGCCATATGTTATCGCCTTAAATAGTATAAAAACTAAATATTCTATTTCCAACGGGGAGCAGCCTACCGTTAAAATGAAAATTAAGCAAGCTGTTACTTTAGAGGAAGTACCTATTAGTGAAACCAATAAAAAAAACGATAAGAAAATACTAACCGAGCTTCAAGACGCCTACACAGAAAAAAGCGAGCAGCTATTTTCAAAAATTCAAGCAGCAGGCATCGACCCTTTTGGCTTCGGACTAAGATACCGGGCTACATATGATCTCAACGATTTCGATGAAAATTGGCCGAGCATTTACGAAAAGTTGAAATTCGAACTGGACACGTCAATGAAAATTCGAGGGTCGGGTTTATTACGATAATAACTAGCACAAAAAAGCATGACTAACTTATTGGCGAATAAGTCGGTCATGCTTTTCTAATTGCGAGATCGTTCTAACGCCAATGCCAAACATTGCTACTTTCAATTCATATTCTAGCTTCTCCATCTGTTCCAATAACGAGAGTTGCTTAGCATTACTTATATGCTCAGTAGGGAGACCAGCATCATTAATCGGCTGAACAGCATGATGAAGCAAGGTACGACCAAAACCTGCCATACGTGCTCCTAAAGCTATTACTTTAGCTGCATCAACGCCCGTATGCAAGCCACCACTTCCAATAATAAGACATTGATTTGCTGCGGCTGATACCTCTCTAATACTGTCAGCTGTACTCAAACCCCAGTCAGCAAAGCTACCTGCAGCGGCGTATTGGATTTTGGATGATGTGCGATACCGCTCAACTTGACTCCATGAAGTACCACCTGCTCCCGCAACATCAATAAAACGTACTCCGATATTTTGGAGTGCTTTGGCCGTATCTCCATCTATCCCCCAGCCTACTTCTTTCACACCAATCGGTATATCAGTTTGCTTAATTAACTTCTCCAGCTTCCCTAGAAGATTTGAAAAATTAGTATCCCCTTCTGGCTGAAACACCTCTTGCATACTATTCATATGGAATACTATCGCATCAGCTTCAGCTAATTCTACTAAGCGAAGACATTGCTCACTTGTAACTCCATAATTCAATTGTACTAATCCAATATTAGCGATAATCGGAATTGATGGGGCGTATTTTCGCATCTGAAAGCTATATGCGAGCTCCTCATTCTCAA
>DXHF01000338.1 GCA_019113605.1 Candidatus Paenibacillus intestinavium | reverse complement strand
GGGCTTTCAGAACCGAGAAGAAGGAGGGTTACTTGAGGAAGGAGGACGCTCCTGTGTACGTAATTGGTACACGAGTCCCGGACTTCCCAAGTTCGCTCCTTAATCGATGCCAATTAATCTACGTTAGCAGATCTTCGTTATCAAAGTCTGCTTGTTGAACTACCTAATTAAAATAAAGGTTCAACAAGCGGGCTTTCAGAACCGAGAAGAAGGAGGGCTACTTGAGGAAGGAGGACGCTCCAGTGTACGTAGTTGGTACACGAGTCCCGGACTTCCCAAGTTCGCTCCTTATTCGATGCCGACTAAGCTACGTTAGCCAAGCTTCGTTATCAAAGTCTGCTTGTTGAACTACCTCTCAAAGACTGTTTTTTAATATAGTGTGGACGTCATCTTGATCTAACCGCTTAAATGAACCAATAGGACCATAACGGACAGCTTCAATAGCCATTCTCTCTAATTGGCTGCCATCAATCTCGAACTGAGCAAGCGTAGCTTCTCCGCCAATTTTAGTGAAAAAGTCACGGGTCGCTTGAATACCTGCTAATGCAAGCTCATCTTCACTTTTCCCTTCACTACTAATACCCCATACACGAGTCGCATATTGAGCAAAGCGATCAGGACGTTCTTTGTATACGTACTCCATCCAATTAGGAAATACGATCGATAAACCAGCACCATGTGGTATATCGTAAATGGCACTGATCTCATGCTCAATACCATGAGATGCCCAGTCATTACGCATGCCAAGCGAGATTTGTCCTCCATTAAGCGCCATTGTGCTACTCCACATGAGATTCGCTCTTGCAGCTAAGTCATTTGGATTAGCGATAGCTACTTCAACATTTTCAATAACGGTTTGCAAGATAGCTTCACAGAAACGTTCTTGAAGTGGTGTATCCGGTGTTAAACTGAAATACTGCTCGAACACATGCGACATAATATCGATAGATCCGTATACGGTCTGATGTTGTGGAACGGTAAATGTTAGCGTTGGGTCCAAAATAGAGAAACGAGGATACACATGTGGGCTACCCGAACCACGCTTTAATTTACTTTCCCAATGGCTAATAACCATCGAGCCGTTCATCTCGGTACCTGTCGCAGCCAATGTCAGAATTGTACCGAGCGGAAGCGCGGATTCGATATGTGCTTTATTCGTGAAGAAATCCCATACATCACCTTCATAAGGTACACCAGCTGCAATCGCTTTGGAAGCATCGATCACACTGCCACCGCCAACAGCGAGGATGAAATCGACATTATGTTCACGACAAAGGGATATCCCTTCGTAAACACTTGTAAGTCTAGGGTTAGGCTCAATGCCAGCCAATTCAACATATTGCACACCAGAAGCTGTTAATTGTTCAATAACTTGATCATAAAGTCCGGATTGCTTAATGCTATTGCCACCGTATACAAGTAAAACTTTTGTACCATATGTAGCTGTTACAGTACCAACTTGCTGTGTAGTGCCTTCACCGAAAATAATACGTGTAGGGTTATGGAATGAGAATGGTAGTATAGTAATGCCTCCTAAAATTTTTTATTAACTTCTCGTAGTGCTTCATGCAAATAAAAAGTAGCCTCGTAAGTATAAAACAATATAGTTACCTGAAAAGGTAATCTAATGGTAATAGTATTGCTTGATTTCATTGTATTTCACATGAATATTACTGTCAACTTTTCGAATATTGTTGAAAGGTTAACTTTTAAGTTATATAATCGAGTGAATAGTTCATAAAAATTTAAGGGGATTTAAGATGGAAGTAGCAGTTATAACAGACAACAGCTATATATTAGAATGCTTTGCTTCACCTACTCGAATTAAAATGATTGAATTGTTGAAGCAAGCACCGATGAATATTAAGCAGTTATCACAATCATTAGATATTAAGCCACCAATTGTAACGCGTCATATTCAAATGCTAGAAGCAGCGGGTATCGTTGGAAGTGAACTAATCGCAGGACAAAGAGGGCAACAGAAACGATGTTTCCTACAGCTGGACAAGATGGTTCTAGATTTTACATTGCCGTCACAACAAACAATAGTCGATATTACGGCTAATCAAGGAAAACGCTATGAGGTTGATGTACCGGTAGGGATGTATACTGCATATGATGTGAAGCCAAGTTGCGGCTTAGCTTCACAGACGACTATGCTTGGTATGTGTGATGATCCACGATATTTCGCTGATCCGATTCATCGTGATGCAAGCATAGTTTGGTTTAGCTCTGGATTTGTAGAGTACCGCATACCGAACTATATGATTTACAATGATCAATTATTAGCGCTTGAAGTATCTTTGGAAATATGCTCGGAAACGCCATGCTCATCTTCACAAATGCTGCCATCAGATATTGTATTCAGTATTAATGGAACTGAAATTGGTGTGTGGACCTATCCAGGTCGCTTTGGTAAAGAACAGGGGATATTTACTCCTAGTTGGTGGTACAAAGATATTCAGCACGGCATTATGAAGCATATAAGGGTGACAGAGCAGGGCTCATTTATCGATGGCGTGCAGTTATCTAATGTAACGATTTCCGATCTTAATATTGATTGCGATAAAGAAATATTATTGAAAATTAGTTGCAGCAGCGATGCGAAAAATTGTGGCGGAGTTACGATATTCGGTGAAGGTTTTGGTAATTATAATAACCATATTCAAGTAGCATTACAATGTAAGTGATCCACTATGATCAGCTTTATTATGATACTGCAGACAATTTAGTTGAAACAATGTATATTTGAATTAAGATGAATTGATGACATCACTATAA
>DXHF01000337.1 GCA_019113605.1 Candidatus Paenibacillus intestinavium | reverse complement strand
AATATACGAGATATCTAGAAATTTTCTAAGGTTAATATAAACAATAACACATATTAATGAAAGCGCATTCACTTATATTGCTACTTACTTAACTAATATTGCTGAAAACTATTGTGAATTTCAATGACAATATTAATATATAACATAAGAAGTTTTGAGTGTTATGAATAAATAACCATACATGGGAAACCCGGCCTTTTAATTTTAAATTGTCACATTTTCCGTTATCTGATACGATGTACAAAGAAATGATGAAAAGGATGATTTTGTATGAAAAAAGTAATAGTTTTTCTGCTTGCGGGCTTGTTCCTTCTCAGTTCGGGTGGGAATGTGGCGGAAGCACATGTCAAGTGGTTTACTGACGTTGCGCCGGAAAAGGAAACGATAACGAATATAATGTCTCCATTATTTTTGGGATTAACATTATTTACTGCAGTCTTGCTGGCTGTATTAACACAGGTATTGCCTTCTATGTCTAAATGGAGTCCTTTGGCAGCTGTGGATCGCACTCTCGATCAATGGCGGAGTTATACGTTTCCGATATTGAAATATGGTTTGGCAGCAGCATTACTAATTCAGGTGTTTTCGGGTACGTTATTTGTACCAGAATTTGAGATTACCTCAACGCTGGAAATTAGTTTGTTGTGGATCGCTATAGTTTTACTTGTGATTCCTCACTACATCGCGACAAAGGCAGGGGCACTGGTAACTCTAGTACTATTAGTAATGCTAACATTATCAGTTGGCTGGTTTCATATGCTAGATTATGGTTTCTACTTGGCAATCGTCGGTGCGTTGCTACTTCAACGAACACAAGGACAATCTTGGGCAATGCCGCTTCTATATTTAGGAACAGGGCTATCGTTGTGTTGGGTTGCTATAGAAAAATGGGTTTTCCCATCGATGGCACTTGATATAATAGAGAATCATGGGGTGCCGACGTTTGGATTTGCTCCTGCGGTATTTATCGTTATGACTGCTTTTATCGAGTTTATTGTGGGATATTTACTCGTGGTGGGTATCTTGAATCGTATTCTTTCTGCCGTACTTACTTTGATTTTTGTATCTACAACGATGCTGTTCGGAATGACGGAACTAGTAGGGCATTTCATGATCCACATTGTTTTAATTATTTTCATTATAGAGGGAGTCAGCTTCTATAAGCCCCCTGTTGAGATACATAGTAGAAGGGCAGATCGGTTAATCTTTGTTTCACTCAATTTCATCTTTGCTTTGTCCACCATGATGCTGATCTACTATCGTTTTACTTAATTAACAAGTAAGGAACCCGACTTCGGCGCTAGCTGAAGCGGGTTTTTATTTTTATAGGGAAGTTTTTTTGCTTAGTAGTGAAAACTAATTTATAATAATATGCTAATACAGATTGTATAGGAGGATGGAATGGAGTTCATAAAAAGTCAACTAGAAGAATACGGAATGGGAACGGCAACTGCTATGAATCTTTCAAATATTATTATGATTATGTTTGTTGCTGGGCTCTGTATATTGGCAAACTATATAGCAAAAACAATCGTATTGAAGATCATAACCCATATAATTATGAACAATAAGTACAAATGGGATAATATTATTTTGGAGAGAAAAGTGTTCCGCAAGCTGTCTCATATCGTACCAGCCATCATTATTTATTATTTTAGTTCTGTATTTCCGACATATCAAACTTTAATTAGAGAGGGCGCAACCATTTATATCATTATAGTGGTTATAGCAGTTCTGAATGCGTTGCTCAATGCTTTTGACGATATATATCGTTCGTTTGCAGTATCCAAGATCAAACCAATCAAGGGATACATCCAGGTTGTGAAAATATTTCTGTTCATCGCGGGTGCCATTGTAATTATTTCGATTCTTATCGGACAGAATCCGTTAATCATTCTTAGTGGTCTGGGTGCACTTTCGGCTATTTTGATGTTAATCTTTAAGGATTCGATATTAGGTTTAGTGGCTGGTGTACAATTATCTTCCAACGATATGGTGCGCGTAGGGGACTGGATTGAGATGCCTAAATACAATGCAGACGGCGACGTAATTGATATCACATTGAATACAGTAAAGGTTAGAAATTTTGATAAAACGATTACGATGATTCCTAGTTATGCTCTAATTTCAGATTCATTCAAAAATTGGAGGGGCATGCAGACTGGGGGAGGAAGACGAATTAAGCGCAGCCTCTATATAGACACAAGCAGTATACATTTTTGTACGAAGGAAATGATTGATGAATTTAAAAATATTCATTTGCTTACGGAATATATTTCGACAAGAGTGAGTGAAATTGAAGAGTATAATAGTAAAAATAGAATCGATATTTCGAATAACGTGAATGGAAGACAGCTTACAAACATTGGTGTATTCAGAGAGTATGTTCATCAATATCTCAAGAAACATCCAAAAATTCATCAGGAAATGACGCTCATTGTTAGGCAGCTAGCGCCAGGGGACAATGGATTACCTTTGGAAATTTACGCTTTCACCAACGATACCAATTGGACAGTTTATGAATCGATTCAGGCGGACATCTTTGATCATATTTTTGCAGTAGCACCGGCATTTGATCTTCGAGTCTTCCAAAATCCAAGTGGACATGATATTTCTCATTTTATAGAACGTAATTCTGCAAAATCTCCAGATGAATCTAGTCAACAGCCGCTGAAGGAAGAAGGAAACTGACTACACCAGTAAGAATATCACTTCCGTCAAACGTATTTTGAAGCAGATTCGAGGAACAGGTGAGAGTATGCAAAAATCCACATCGCTTCATAGGAGGATGTGGATTTTTCTTTTTATTTACTATCATTGAAAGCGATGTTAGTTAGGATGTTGTATACTACTCGTTTCGTCGATCGTTAATTATCCCAGTTATACGATGGCATGCGTCCTTAGGGCTCTCCATATTCATCCACATTAATTGCATCTCATCTCTCAATAAGCTGACCTCGCTGTCGGATAACTTCAACTCTGAGAGTGTTTTGGCATAAGGCATCATTTCTTTATAAATATTGTAGTCCTTAGGATGGATTTTCGGATTTAATAAGGAATCGTCCTCAGCAATTTGCTTTCGTGCTGGAATCGTACAACCAAGCGTCTTGAGGAGTGTTTGCGCCTCTGCTCCAACCATGTAATCAACGAAGCTTTGTGCCAGCTTAAGTCGATGACTATTCTTGTTAATAGCCAGACCTCCGCCAAGTAGCAAAGTACCCTCAGATTTTTCCTTAGGTACTGGACGAACATTCCACCCGATGGAGCTTCCTCTGAACTCATTCATGAAATAGTAGGTACTTAATATCATAGCTACGCGTTCTTTTACGAACAATGCCTCCGCAAGGTACTCACTACCATGGGAATAGATCGGAGAAACTTTCTCTTTATACATTAAATCTAGACAAAATTGCAAAGCTTCAACGGTGTTCGCATTATCTAGATTACACTCATCGTTAGCCGCAACGAAGCTCCCTTCATTTTGAAGCATGAAGACAGGCCAGCGATGGGGCGAGGAAGAGAAACAAAATCCGTAATGCTCAATTCGGTTATCATCGTCAAGACCGACAGTGCATTTCTTCGCTGTCTGGAGTAATGCATCCCAGTTACTAATCGATTGGTGCTCTGTAATGCCAGCTTGTTCAAATAAGTTTTCATTGTAGCAAATGACTACTGGAGAGAACAGGAAAGGTGTAATCATCTGCTGTCCAGCAAACTCGAATAATTCAAATATTTTCGGATAGCTATCTGATTCTGGCTGTAAATTTGATGATATGTACGGATGTAATAAGTGTGATTTATCTAGAGCTAGCATGTGACGAAATTGGCTATCAGA
>DXHF01000336.1 GCA_019113605.1 Candidatus Paenibacillus intestinavium | reverse complement strand
TTTCCACCAATTGGTTCAACCTTATTTTTGCTTGTCATTGCGAGAATCCCTCCCGATAGCTTATGCCGACCATACTTTATCACATTAATTTTTTATCCGATTAATTGTTCATATAATTAATATACATCACGCAGATAACGTTCTTCTTCCTGCAATTGTGCTATATATGCGACCGCTTCTTCTTCACTAACATTACGCTCTTGTTTAACGATTTGAATTAAAGCTGCATGTACATCATGCGCCATATATTTCTCATCTCCGCAAATATAGATATAAGCGCCTTCCTCAAGCCACGTATATAGTTCTGCAGCATGCTCTAATAATCGATGCAGTACATATACTTTCTCTTTCATATCACGCGAGAAAGCTACCTCAAGTTTCGTTAGTACACCGTCAGCAAGCATCCGCTGCCAATCCGTCTGATATAAGAAATCTGTCACATAATGACGATCTCCATAGAATAACCATGTTTTTCCGCCAACCCCAGTCTCTTCTCTTTCTTCTAAGAAAGAACGGAAAGGTGCAACTCCTGTTCCTGGACCAATCATAATGACTGGTGCATCCGCATTGGTAGGCAACTTGAAGTTTGGATTGGATTGTACGAATACAGAAACTTGATCGCCGACTTCCAAACGCTCAGATACATATACAGAACATACACCGTCACGAGCGCGACCATGAGCTTCATATTGTACTTTTCGGATCGTTAGATGAACCTCTTCTGGGTGAGCTTTGATACTACTTGCAATCGAATATAATCTTGCAGGTATTTTTCGTAAAGTTGTTGGAACATCGCTCGGTTGCAATGAAAGTGGACCATAATCACGGACTAGATCAAGTAGATCTCGACCCTTAACATATTCCTTCACTGCCGTTGCATCCGCTAATAACTCGGTAAACTTGCTAGTCGTTGCAAATGGGGCAAGCTTCTCAAGTAGATTTTTCGATAGAACAGTAATTTCGTATTGCGTCGTTAATGCTTCTTCGATCGTTGAAGTTATTCCTTCTTTATTCGTAATGGGTGCTGAATTAGTCCAGCTAAACGCTGCTATCAACTCTTGTACAAGTTGTGGATTATTGTGAGGCACAATACCTACAGCATCACCTGGTTCATATGAAATTCCAGATCCTTCTAAAGATATTTCAAGATGGCGCGTTTCCCGATCAGACCCACGACCATTCAAATTAATACTTTCTAGTAATTCAGCTTGGAATGGACGATTACGTGTATATTCAGACTGCTCTGAATTAGATGGCGTAATAGAGTTTGCATTCTCTGTAGTTGCTACTACCGCAGTTGTAGCTTGTATATTATTCACGACCGCATCGATCCAACCGCTTGCAGCTTCTTCAAAATCAACATCACAATCGACACGGTCTGTAAGTCTCTCCGCACCTAATTGTTGTAATTTCTCATCAAAGTCTTGACCTGTTTTACAGAAAAATTCATAGGAAGTATCGCCCAGTGCAAGCACTGAATATTTCAAGCTATCTAGCTTAGGCGCTCGCTTGCTATTAAGGAAGTCATAAAATGAAATCGCGTTATCGGGTGGATCGCCTTCTCCGTGTGTACTAACTAATACGAATAAGTTAACAGCTTTTTTCAAATCATTAGGCTTAAACTTATTCATCGCGGACAATGTTATATCAAAACCAATAGCTTTTAACTTTTCAGAAAGTCTACCCGCAAGACGCTGTGAATTACCCGTCTGAGAACCAAATATAATGGTCGCTTCTTTCGGTATAGTAATTACTGGCTGAGCAGCAGGTGCTTCTTGAACGGGCGTTGCTACTGCAGAGTTTAGATTGATTGGTGCTATCCCCGTACGATAAAATGCTAAATAACCACTTAACCATTGAATTTGTGCTTCACTTAATGTAGGAAGTAATACATTCAAATGCTGAATCTGTTCTTCTGAAAACGGACTGTTCGTGACTAATAATTGCAATCTATACACCTCGCATCGATACTATGAATTAATTCCTAGCATATTACTCTGAATTATTCTCTCATTTCAAATTACCACAGAGTGAAACTAGGGTCAATAAATACTGTAACTTTTTTCCTATAAGAAATATTGAAGCTACTACTACAGTTTCCTTATAGCTCAGTAATGGCGCTAGTTTCATGCGACGTTCGAGTAGGTTGAAGGCTACGTTTAAGATCGTTCCAATTGGGGGGCGCTATCGCTCTATAACGACAGTTTTGGCGCTACAGACATAGATATCTAGATTGAACATGATGAGTATCCAAATTTAAGGGGGCGAACCGTTTTTATAGTCTATCTATCAAGTGAATACGGTGGCTTTCCGCTCATTTTCGCCAAATGAGCGCTCAACGCGGATTGCGGAGCAAACAAAAATAGCCTTTAAATGAGCTACTCGCATACAAGTATCTCACTTAAAGGCCTATTGTAGTTTTAATTAACAGCACATATCTTGATTTTACTGTTCACGGTTTTTATTCGTAATTAATTTTCGAGATATTTAAGCAAAATCAATACCAAGCTCACGTATACAATCTGGAGATTCATATTGATCATCATATACGGCATTAGTTACAGGATAAGATCTTAACATGTAACTTTCTAGATGTGGTAAATGCATTTGCAGCAGATCATAATTACGTGCCTTGGGATCGAGCCATGCTTCGACTCCCTCTTCATCTAATACAATTGGCAAACTAGGCTGCCAACTCGCCATAGTTCCAGTCGTTTCTGAGGTTAGCATCGTGAATACTCTTATCTCTTCTCCTTGCCCATTACGAAAGCGATCAAAAATCCCTGCTACACCGAAAAGCGGTTTTCCTGGAAGTACGATATGCATAGCTCTTGGATCTCTTTCTAATCCAAATTGCTTCGCACCATAAAAGCCTGTACAAGGAACAACACAACGATTACGCATCACTAGTTCATACAGAAATGACTTTCCGCGCACAGCTTGCTTCGTTGTATTCACTGCATCGCGCGCCCAATAAGGAAACAGTCCCCAACGTGCATCCTGCAGCACACGTTGCTCATGACGATCATTCATAACAATAGTAACATGTTGAGTGGGACTTACATTATAGCGCTGTGCCCCCGTTTGCAATACTTTGGTTGCCTTAAATTGTTCAATCACATCGTATATTTCCGCCTGTAGTGAAAATCGTTGAACCATAAAAAAACCTCCTAAACTATTCACACTTCACCATACTTTTCAGATAACCCGAAGAGCCGCCTCAGAAGTGTGAATGTTATACATTTCTGAGTTGATGTAGGAAGTGTTTGTAGAAAGGAGGTAAATTATTCATTTTTATTAAGGATCGTTCAATCTACATACTGTGATTACATTGAACTCATACCCTAGTGCGTAAACTTCTTACGATATCTCAACGGTGATAAACCTACCTGATTGGCAAACAGTCTAGAGAAATGTGCCGTCTGCTTAAATCCCGATTCGATTGCTATTTGGGCGATTGACCAGTCTGTCTTAATAAGAAGTAGCTTAGCTTGATCGATTCGATAATAGAGTAAATATTGTTGTGGCGTACAATCGAATACATCACTCATACTACGAGTAATATAGTTAATATGTAGCGCTAACGCATCACTTAACGTTTGATTACTAATCGACTGACGATAATGGCGTTTCAAATAAGCAGCCGCTTTTTCTGCTACAACTACGGATGCTTTAGCAGTATCACTTCTCCAGCCTTCATCGAGCATTTGTAATAAATGTAGAAAGCGTTGCTGACGATCCCAAAAGGCAGCATGAGAACTATTTCTAGCAGCTTCATGTAAAGCCTCTAGCATTAATCTCATTTCCGTAGTGGCTTGCAGCTTCACATGCTTTGGTACACGAAGTGCATAAGTATAGTAATCGCCTCGTAATGTCCCTTGCTCATAGCTTTCCACTTCTTCCCATGGTCCAGCCGTTTGAAAATGTAACCAATCAAATGTTGTACGACTATTACACGGTTCGTACGAATAATGCCAAGCATCTGGACGCAGAATTAATACCTCTCCAGCATGTAGTTCCCATCTATGATCATCTTCTGCAATATACAGACAACCCTCTCGAACATATAACATATCAAAAAAACCAATATTTGTACGATTAGGATGTTCTTCTCCTACCTCGTAAGTATGAGAATTAGATTCAATAAAATATGGAAATGGTGGTGACTTGAACGTGAGTAATAACGATGATTCCAGATCAATCTCTCCTCTTGCATATGCCT
>DXHF01000335.1 GCA_019113605.1 Candidatus Paenibacillus intestinavium | reverse complement strand
GAGGAGTTGTAGGTAATGCGCAAAATAAGATTAGTTGTGGCTCTTATGGTTTGCTTTATTATGGTTACAGGTCTAATGGTATTCAACTTACCTCAGACGGAGGCGGCGCCGGAAGAAAACGAAACATGGAGGCAGGTCGACCCTACTAAAGTAGAGATTGGTAAAAGCTATCTAATCGTGTCTGAACATGGCGCGCTGGCTAACGCTCAAACGACAATCAACACACCTGGCGACGTAACTGGTGACACTAATATTGGAATGGCGTCCAAGCCCGTGACGATTGTAGACGGTCTCATCACTTCCGAAGTGACGGATGACATGATCTGGCAGTTTGGCCTTGGCGCAAACAATGCGTCGGTATCTGGCGGTCTTGGCGAAGGGAATGGCTACTATGTATTGAATAACGCCCCTGGTGCAGGCGGAGGCACGGAACCCCTGAGAAGAGAATCCAGTTTCAACGCGCAGCATGCGCCCCTCAACACGGTCGGTGCAGCGATCAATGGCAACCAGCAGAGCATGTTGCTGCATGTTCTGGATGAAGCAGAAGGAACAGTGTCAATGTACATTTGGGGCGGGAACAACCAGTGGAACTTTGCTCTGACGAGTACGGTAGACGGCTTCATTGCAAAGAGCAATGCAGCGAGCACGACGAGCGCGGCTCAACTGCTTGCGCAGATGCAGGAATCACCGTCATTGCGACTCTATGAACCAAACGTGACTGTCGGCACTCAGCACTACGTCATGGCGTCATCTGGCGAGAACGGGAGTATAAGCCCATCCTCTCTGGCAGGCCATGTTTGGGTAAATGATGGCGATGATGTAACCTTCACGTTACACCCAGCCTTCGGGTTTGAAGTGAACAAGGTTATGGTTAACGAAGTAGAAGTGGCTGTAACAGACAACACTTACACAATAGAGAACGTCACCGCAAGCGACACAAAGATCCACGTGACATTCAAGCCTGTTACAAATGCAGCGGATTTACCGTTCACAGTGTATAACGACATATTCTCTGTCGGCAACGTCACTACAGCGGTTATCATCGACCTCGGCGATGACAACGCGGCAAACCTTGCCGATCTGAGTGCCGACATGTTCAAGGCGGCTGCAGTGAACACAAGGCTTGATGGTTCGACCATGATATTTGACGGCTTGCGCAATATTACCAGAGTATATGTAAACAATGATCCTGAGCCGCTTGGCTACATATCGCCTACACCAGGATCTGACAACCTCGTAACAGATATGCCTCTGAGCGGACGCTACATCATCGTTGAATTTGAGTTTTGGAATACCAATGGCTATACATCTGGCGCAATGGTTTCAGGAAACTTGCAAAATGCATTCTCGACACTCCTTAATTACCGCGTCAATGTGGATCGTGAGATCAGGTTGACAGACGGCACTACCATAACTCCGAGATTCACTCAAGCAGCGGTAGTAAACCCAGCACTCGACAAGTTTGTCTCCGACAAAACGAACCCAGGAGAAACAAACAGCATGGACATCCTAATCTCGATCGATGAATCCTGGGAAGAGCAGGGTCCTCTCCCGTTGTTCATCTACAATCATGGCGGAGGACGCGGCGGCCCTGCGGGTGACTACTTCGCGCCAATGCAAACCGCGAACGGCGCTGCCGTGCTTTCTAAGCGCCAACTAGAAAACCCTGGCAAGTATAACGCGCATATTATAGCTACACAGAATCACGCGAACAATCAGGCCAACAACGAGGCTCTTATGGCCTATGTGGAGGGACTTGCGGCTGAGGGAAAGGTGGATCTGAGCCGTATCTACATGTCAGGTTTCTCAATGGGCAGTATGTACACAATCGGTTTCTATGAACGAAATCCTGAGTTCCTCGCAGCAATTGTTCCGCTTGCAGGAGGGACCTTGCCAAGCGTGGCACAGCTTACCGAGAACCCTGAGCTTGCAAAAACTGCCATATGGGCGCATACACATAAAAATGACGGAGCTGGTAATTCATGGACTTCGTATTTCACAACAGGCGCTGGAGCAAGCGGTTTATATTCAGAAGCCAACGTGAATGTTCTGGAAACCAATCAAGCTTTTAATTTTCCGTACTACGGCTTTGACTGGACACCGCATGAAACCGAAGCTCAAGTGTATAGCAACCTTCTTGGCCAATCAAACGCCAGCTTCAGGTATGGCGCAAGTCAAGCAGAGTACGCAGATAAAAATATCTTTGATTGGATGTTCGCGCAGAACAGAAACTCGACCACTAGCTCAGCAACTTTGTCAGGTCCAGCTTTAGTACAATTTGGTAATACATTCGATGTGACCTACGGTCTTGAAAGCTTGAAACAGGAAGTGTATGCACAAGACATTACAATAGAATACGACGCTGATAAGCTGGAGCTTGTAGGTGAGCCTGTATCTGTGGATACTGAGAAGTTTGTTATTGTAGAAACGGAAAAGCAAGAAGGAATGATTCGGATACTCGGTATTCATTTGAATGACAGCGTAAATAACCCAAATCAGAATTTCATTAAGCTTAGCTTCAAAGCCAAGGCTACAGCAGGAATAGCAAATGTCGAGGTGACGCAGCTGTTGCTTGCCGATGGTGGAGGAGTAGAAACGAACATAGATGGAGATACGCATTCAGTTGAGATTCGCAAACCTGTAGTACCAGGTGACGTCAACGATGACGACAGAGTAAGCGTTGGTGACTTGGCTCTACTTGCTAAAGCCTATGGTAAATCTTCTAATAGTCCAGATTGGGATCTAGTGAAGCAGTACGACTTGAATAAAGATGGCACAATCGACATTGAAGACCTTGTCCAATTGGCTCGTCTTATTCTGAATAAATAATATTAATACAGCTCAAGGGTATCGTCTAAGCTTTATGCGGTCGATACCCTTGGACCTGTTCCTCAATTAACCATACTATGAACAAGGGAGAAGATTCAATTGAAGATTCAAAAATTTCCGTTGCTGCTGTCCAAGCTTCTGTTGTCTATGCTTCTGCTATTCACGATGCTGCCGATCATAGCCAACGCTGAGGAAAATCCCTCTTTTTTATTAAGCAGCTCCATCAGTAATGCAAAAATTGGCGATGAAGTGGTAGTCACTGTTGAAGGCCATAGCGCAAAGAACGTTTTTGGATATGAACTTCGTCTATCCTACGATCCTAATGTATTGAAATTCCGTCAAGCATCTACTACATGGGAAGGATTTACAGTCCCCTCGATTGTTGAGGACGGTAACATTATATTCGCGCATACTAAGATTGGCAATGCCGCGGGCGAAAGCGGAGATGTACACTTTGCCTCGTTGCGATTCGAAGCTATAAGTCAAGGCAATGCTTCCATTCAATTAACGCGGTTCAAGCTGGTTGACGGCGATGGTAGCAGTGTAACTTTTGAACCTGGTCAATCGTTGAAGATCGCCATTTCGGGTAACTATTTTGACACGAAAGGCCATTGGGCGGAAGAACACATTGTAAGGGCGACGGCAATGGGGTGGATTAAAGGATATCCAGATGGCACATTCGCTCCAAACAAGGAGGTTACTCGGGCTGAATTCACCACCATGCTATCAAGAGCGCTGGCTCTGTCTTCTTCATCTGACCAAGCACAAACATTTAAAGACTATGAGCAAATTCCACAGTTTGCAAAATCCCATATATCGCAAGCCGTTGCTGCTGGATTGGTGAAAGGGTATGATGACGCCACGTTCAGACCTTCCCAATGGATTAACCGCTCCGAGATGACGGTCATGCTTATGCGTGTAATAGGGTACGAAGACAACTTGAAGAATTCGAGTCCTACGCTCGCCTATGATGATGCAGACCAAGTTCCAGAGTGGGCTTACCCAGCCATTGCAACAGCTACGAACTTGGGCATAGTTGAGGGAAGGGGCAAGAACAAGTTTGCTCCAGACGGTTACTCGACCAGAGCCGAAGCTGTTACCTTGATTTTGAGAATAGTAGACCATATTGCCTCAACGTCTAAAGTCAACTGATATTGAATGGTTCACGCAATAGCCTGTCTATAACAATAACACTTAGCAGGGTTAGTTTTGTTACAGACAGGCTATACATATAAGGAGTTTACTGTAGGTACAGTAGTACGAAAATAATTTACGAAGGAGAAATTCGATGTCTGTAAGTACAACTGTAATTTTACGACTAGAAATGGATAAAAATGCAGCGACGTTTGGAGAAATTGTTAATACGATTAGCCAAGCAAGTGGAGATGTTGTTGCAATAGATGTAATTTCATCAGGCAAGCATATGACGACTCGTGACATTACGGTCAATGTATCTGATAGTTCTTATCAGCATGTACTTGATTCAGTTAAAAGCTTACCTCATGTTCGATTAATTAATGTGTCTGACAGTATTTTTCTTGCTCATCTCGGTGGGAAAATCAGTGTCGAGCCCAAAATACGTATTAAAAATAGAAGTGACCTATCTAAAGTATATACGCCCGGCGTCGCAAGGGTGTGTAAAGCGATAGAAGAAAATCCGAATAAAGCCTTCTCATTAACGATTAAACGTAATACTGTTGCTGTTGTAACGGATGGTACTGCTGTACTTGGGCTTGGTAATATTGGTCCACTTGCAGCGATTCCTGTTATGGAAGGTAAGGCGATGCTATTTAAACAGCTAGCGGGTGTTGATGCATTTCCTATCTGCTTAGATACACAGGATACTGAGCAATTGATTCAAGCGATTAAGCAAATAGCCCCCATTTTTGGTGGAATTAATTTGGAAGACATAAGCGCGCCGCGCTGTTTTGAAATAGAAAAGAGATTGTCTGCAGAGCTAGATATTCCGGTATTTCACGATGATCAGCACGGAACAGCCGTTGTTGTACTCGCAGGCTTAATTAATGCTCTAAAAGTAGTTGGTAAATCAATCACGAATATTAAAATTGTTGTGAATGGAATTGGTTCTGCTGGCGCTGCTTGCTGCAAAATGCTGTTGGCAGCAGGTGTACAGCATCTAGTCGCAGTAGATCGGCATGGTGCACTAAATCCGCAAGAAACCTACGATAATCCAATGTGGCAGTGGTTATCGGAGCAGCCACAATTGCATTATGTGGCGGGTGGTTTGTTGGAAGCGATGGACAATGCCGATGTATTTATCGGCGTTTCTCAGGCAGGTATTTTAACAGCAGAGCATATAAAAAACATGGCTGCTGAAGCGATAGTATTTGCGATGGCCAATCCAGAACCAGAGATTGAACCAGACATTGCCGAACCACTAGTGCGCGTAATTGCAACAGGACGCAGCGATTATCCGAATCAGATTAACAATGTGCTTTGTTTTCCCGGCATATTTCGCGGTGCCCTTGATTGTAGAGCAGCGATTATTAATGAAGAAATGAAATTAGCGGCTGCCGTTGCTATCGCCTCAGTTGTAACAGACGATGAACGGAGTGAGCAGTATATTATTCCAAGTATATTCAACGAGAGCGTTGTTGACAAAGTACGCGATGCAGTAATCAAGGCTGCAATTGATACGAAAGTCGCCCGCCGAATTCCACTTGAGTACCGTCTTGATCGATCAGAGCAAAAAAAAGGGTAAAGGACAAAAGCAGAGAAGTGATATTGTAAATGGTGTATAAATTGTAAGGATAAATGGGTAACAAGCAAGGAATAAGGAAAACAGGTCTTTAGTTGAACAGCTAAAAGGCTTTTTTCTTTTTCATAGACTGCATGGGGCTTCAAGTGCTGTCGCTCTTTTGTATATTTAAAAAAGATAGTAGACACCTTATTTTGTCTTTGCTATTATTTATTCATATTATAGAATGCGGTTAATAATATATACAGTGGTGGGAAGGGAGCCTGAGAAGGATATGCCGATCATTAATTCAAGTATTGGATAAAGTATTGAAAAATATTGCATTCGCGATTGAAAGCGTTTTAATACTATAAAAGACCGTAATTATATCAATCATTCTTAAAATGAAGAGAAACGAGCTAATTTGTATGATAATGTAAGAACGATGTTTTATAATGTAAAACAATTAGAGAATAAATTAAGATTTGATCGATATCATGATGGCGACAACTAACAAATGGCAGTATTAAGATTAGGACATGAAAGAGGGGAAGAATGATGAACAACACAATCAGATTTTTAATTCGTTTCTTAACGGGGAAAACCATCATTCGAACGATCATGTTTTCCTATATGGTCTTGAACATCCTGCTCTTATTGCTTCTTGGGCTGTTATCTGTTCGCGATTCAACTACAAGTCTAACCAAAGAAGTCACTCAATCCAGTTACAAAGTAATGGAACAAGCAGCGCGCGGTCTTAGCTTTAGTTTGGAAGAAGCGACTCGCCCACTCGTTCTTCTAGCAGGCCATTACTCGGTTGGCAGCTTGATGAATCCGGGTAGGGAAATGGATATCGCTGGGCGTATTCAGCATGAGAGGAATATCGCAGACGTAGCATTTGGCGTATCTTCGTTGCAATCCATAGTAAGTGATGTGTTGATATTGGGTAAAAACGGATATGTGAATAATCTTGATGGCAGAAAATCACTTCGTTGGGATTATCCATTCACCGAACAGACTTGGTTTAAGCAAGCCATTTCAGATACTCCAAACAAAGGTTTTATCACACTTGGACTCCATAAGCAGGACTACTACTTAGACAATAATATTTCTAAATATAACATGCCGACGTTATCAATTGCCCTTCCAGTTAAAGATTACAAACTTAAAACCATCGGCGTTGTCATCGCGAATGTGGATTTAACAAAAATTAACGGAATGTTTGAATTAAGCTCCTATCAAAACAATGAAAGTATTTTTATGATCGATAATCAGCAGATCATTATTGCCCATAAAGAGGGCACTGCAATTGGCACAAAACTTCACTTCAACGGCATCGAGCATATTTATGAAGGTGATTCGGGAAGTTTCATTACCGAGCTCGATGGCAGGGAGACGCTTGTCATTTTCCATCCCACTGCTGTTCAAGGTTGGAGATTGATCTCGACAATTCCAATGTCGGTCATCAAAGGACAAGCAGACTCACTGAAATCAAATTTGATCGGTTTCATATATCTCTGTTTATTTCTCAATATTCTAATATCTGTCTTGATTACCGCCCGAATATCCCGCCCATTTGGACGACTGCTCTCAACATTGGACAAAATTGGCGAAGACAGTATTTATATTATTAAGAATAAATATAAGTATCGCGAACTGAATTTGATAAGTGACAAATTTAGAGAACTGGTCATCCGGATAGAATCGTTGGTCAAGCAAAATTATCAATCGGATATTGCACTGAAAGAAGTAGAACTCAAAACACTTCAGTCTCAGATTAATCCACATTTTCTCTTCAACACATTGCAGCTGTTACAAACCGAAATTGTATGTGGTAGCACGGAGGACTCCAACCACCTGGTGTTGTCATTGAGCAGCCTATTAAGATATTCTATGAAGCAATCAGAAGAGATGGTGGAACTCGAACAAGAAATTCAGAACGTCAAGGATTACCTTTATATTGTGAACAAAAAATATGACGATCGAATTGACATTGAGTTTCTTATTCAAGACGAGGCCATTCTAAAAAACAGAACAATTAAGTTGATCCTGCAGCCGCTTGCAGAGAACGTAATTTTCCACGGATTTGGCGAGAACCCACAGTCGGCAAAAATGACGATTAGGGTTATGAGAGTCAAAAAAGGTATGATGATCGTTATCCAAGACAACGGTAAAGGGATATCGAGGAGTAGAAGCCGTCAATTGACCAGACAACTGAACCAACAAGACTTTAAGGGCGAAGGCATAGGTTTATTCAACGTCAATCAGCGTATTCGTTTGAAATTTGGACCTGATTACGGTCTGAAGATTAGAAGCAGGCAAGGGGTATTTACTGCGGTTTATATCGTGTTGCCCATAAAATGACATCTTCGGGAGGTAGTGAGCATGAAGTTGCTTATTGTGGACGATCAATTATCTTTGCATAGATATTTAGATAAAGTAATGGATTGGGCGGATCTGGGATTTACTGAGGTGCAACATGCTTATGACGGAGAAGAAGCAGTCAACATGATCGAAACCTTCCATCCCGATCTGATGATCATGGATATTCATATGCCGTTGCTTAACGGGATTGAATCTTTGAAGCGAATTCAACATTTGGACAAAATTCCACGTACAATTATTTTAAGTGCTTACGATCAATTCGAATATGCTAGGGATGCGCTTCGGCTTCAGGTTTCCCATTACCTGCTAAAGCCAGTCGATGCCGAATTGCTTAGGGACGCTTTGCGCGAGCTGATTCAACAAACGATATCGGGTGCTCAGCAATCGATACGCAGCGAACTTGATCGGACAATATACTCTGGACAGATCGAAGCAGGTTCTTTAATAAAGATTCAAGATGGTCTAAAGTTTCTCTCTATCCATCATTTTGCTATTATGACATTCGAAGACAGTATGCCATCGGAGAATGATTATTCCTGCTTGCTGCAAGAGCATGCGGCCATTAGAATCCACTGTGTTATGTGTTGTAAAAACCCTAAGGAGCAAGTGGTGCTAGTCGGTGGGGGCGAAGATCTGACTAATAGTCATTTGCGGGAGTTTCGTATATCTGTGATGGAAAAAGTAGTGGCTTCAAAACCGCCCTACACTCTATCTGTGGGAATCAGTTCAATTGCCCAAGATGCTGCGTCTCTGCCAGAGCTAATTGCCGAGAGCACACGAGCAATAAGAGCACCTGCTTCGGAAAATATATCTAAACTTCAGGATGCCGTGTGGCGGATTAAACCGTATGTAGAAAACGAATATCAAGAGGATTTATCTTTGCAGTCAGTGGCTGATCGCTTTGAGATAGACAAGTATCAATTAAGCCGTGCGTTCAAAAAGGAATTCGGAGTGAATTATTGGGCTTATGTGACACAGGTGCGGATGAATAAAGCTGCAGAACTACTCGTTGCAACGAATTGGAAGAACAATCACATCGCGGAGCATACTGGTTTTTTGGATGAGAGCCACTTTAGCCGCGCTTTCAAGAAGCATTTTGGTGTTACGCCTAAAGAGTACCGCGCATCATCAATTCGTCCAAACTTACCAAATATGCTGCAAGTGCAACATTTGGCAACAAATGATGCAACAATATGAATTCATATTGAAATGATTTCATATTACACTCAACTTGTAAGTGCTTACAACAAGTGCTTATTACAAAAAAAAAATTACATGGGGGTAAGCCAAACATGAAGAAAACGTCTCTTTTGCTATTAATCACTGTCCTATGTTTGTCAGTTGTGCTCGCTGCATGCGGTAGTAACAATAAGACCAGCAATACAGGCAATACCAGCAACGAAGGTTCGTCCAACAATGCTACAAAGGGAGAAAATGAACCAAAACCAGTTAAGCTAAGTATTCTTGCCTGGAACAATGAAAAAGAAATGAAACCTGTTATTGACGGATTTAAAGCGAAATATCCGCATATAACATTCGATTTTCAATTTGTTCCACCGGTAACAGATTACATTGCTAAGTTGCAGACAATGTTGTTATCTGATACGGCGCCTGATATTTTCATGATCGCCGCAGAAAACCGCAATGAGATTATGGATGGCGGTTATGCACTCGATTTAACCGACGAGCCATTCATGTCCGTTATGCTGGACAGCAACAAATCGATGGTTAGCAAAGATGGAAGAACGTATGCCTTTTCCCAAAGCGGATGGGCAGGTGGCTTATTTTATAATAAGGAATTGTTCAAAGAAGCCGGCATCACTCAATTGCCTCAAACATGGGATGAGTTCATTGAGGCTTGCTTGAAGCTAAAAGAAATCGGCGTCATCCCGCTTTATGACAAAATGACGGATATTACTATTATTCATTCCGCCTTGTTCGGAAGCAACGTACTTTCGAAAGACCCAACATTTGACGAGAAGCTGTTTAAGGGCGAAGCAACATTCGCTGAAGGCTGGACTGAAGTGTTAACGATGTGGAAGGAAGGGCTTATCGACAATGAAATTTTGACGCCAGACATGATCGGAATGACAAGTGACCAACTTATGAACGAGTTCGCCCTTGGTAAAGTCGCTATGTTCCCAGGCGGACCTTGGAACATAGGTCCAGTTGAAGAAATGAACCCAGATCTTGAATTTGAGATCATGTCGATTCCAGGTAAAGAACCTGGCAACAACTATTACAACGGTGCCCCTGGTGTAGGTTTCGCTGTCAACAATAAAACGAAAAACAAGGATGAAGCTCTGCTATTCCTAGAGTATATGTCAACGCAAGAAGGTTTGAAGCAATTCGAGCAAGGCACGGGCGGCATCATTACGGCTCACGGCTATGAAAGTGAAGTACATCCAGCATATGAACCAGCCTATAGAGATGGGCTGATGGCATCAAAGATTTACTTGCCAATGGTATCTTGGAACAGACATCAAGAAGCGTTACGCGTCCAATTCCTTGTATCATTTCAAGATATAGCAGTTGGCAAAATAACACCTGAGCAAGCTACAGCTTCACTGGATAATAAATTGAAAGAAATGGATAATAAATAATCGGAATTAGGTAAAGTAGAGGGTAAGTAGAGGGGTGAGGGAAACCTACTCCCTCTCTTCAACCCTATACACTCTAGTCCTTATTAAATATGTGCTTCCGATTCAAAATTATCTACTACCGACATAAGCAATCAAAGTTTTAAAGGAGGCAAATTATGGTCAAATATGTTCGTCAACTACAGTTTCTTTTGTTTTTGCTTCCGATTCTAGCTATATACTCATTGTTTACGATCTATCCGCTGATCAAATCGTTTTTCTTAAGTTTTACTAATTTTGATGGATATACGAAGGCATATGATTTTGTTGGCTTGAAAAATTATGTGCGGATATTTGTTGATGATGCCATTACATCCGCCATTTCCTATACGTTATTTTTTACATTTGGTAAAGCTATACTTGTTACTGTATTAGCGATCCCACTTGCTATGATATTGGATCAAAAGTTTTTAACGAGAAATATCCATCGCGCGATTTTTTTCTTCCCATCCATTCCAAGCGGCTTGCTGCTTGCCTATATTTGGGGATTTATCCTTGCGCCGATTAGTTCGGGCGTACTGAATACCGTCCTTAGAGAGTTGTTTAACATCGGACCTCAGCCCTGGCTAGCCGACCCGTTACTAGCAAAACTTTCTACAATCGTCGTGGCAACATGGGCGATAACAGGGTGGCACGCAGTGTTATATTTGGCATTTCTGCAATCCATTCCGAAAGATTATTACGAAGCAGCCTCTATAGATGGGGCGAACCGTTTACAGCAAATTCGATTTATCACTATTCCGCTTCTCGCACCTGCGATGACGGTCAGTGTCATGTTGCTGCTTACCGGCGGGCTCAAAGTTTTTGAGATTCCATTCGCATTGACAAAGGGAGGGCCAGGCTATGAAACTTACTCGATAACCCAGGTAATCGTACAAAGGGGACTATCTGAAACACAGTACGGCCTAGCATCGGCAATGTCAATCGTCTTTTTCCTAATTGTATTAGCGATTGCGGTCTTCCAAGTTACAGTAATGCAACGAAGGGAGCAGGGCTTACAATGACAAAAACCTCTGAAAAACGGTTATGGATTCTAGATATACTAATGCTTCCTGCTGGATTGATTGCGTTTTACCCATTTTATATGATCATTGTCAACACATTCAAAACGATGCAAGATGCTGCAAAAAATCCTATGGCTCTCCCTTCGAAGTGGATTTTCACAAACTACGTTCAGGTTTTCGAGGAAAGCTCGATCTTACGCAGCTTTTGGAACAGTCTGACAATCACCACCTTTTCTGTCTTATTGATTGTTTTAATTGGTGCGATGGCGGCATACCCGGTAGTGTTCAATGCAAATCGAATAACAAGAATTGCTATGCTTTATTTGCTTGCCGGATTTATGATTCCTTTCCAAACGACACTCATTCCTTTATTCCAACTGATGAGTGATTTACGCTTGATCGACAAAATATATGGTTTAATTATTCTTTATATGAGCGGATCTGTATTCGTCTTCTTCCTAATGATGGGATATATGAAGTCGATTCCGCGGGAGTTGCCCGAAGCGGCCGTCATTGATGGCTGCAGCGTATGGGGCATCTTCTGGCGAATCATCTTCCCGCTACTTAAGCCCATTACGATTACGAGTATCATCTTTCAGACGATGTGGATATGGAACGACTTTTTGGCACCTATGCTGTTCTTGAATTCATCCTCTAAATCGACACTTGTTCTGCAAATTTATAGAGCCAAAAGCGAATTTACCGTAAATTGGCCGATGTTCATGACACTTACGGTCATCACATTGGTACCGATATTCATCTTCTTTATAATTATGCAAAAGCATATCGTTAAGGGGATCGCCGCCGGCGCTGTTAAAGGCTAAAACATAATAAAGCCAATTCATATTTAATCCTTTGGGTTCGATCCCAAAGGATTTTCTTTTCCTCATTATAAGATTTAGCAATATTTCCGGACACACGTAAAACGTGCTGAATTTTCGATCATGACCCTTTCATTATTCTTTCATTAATGCCTGTTATGATGATAGTAATGTAAATTTATTCAATTCATAAAGGAGGACAAACAGTAATGAAAGTGCAAAATTGGAGTAAGCAAGCAATGATATGTTTGATTGTATTTATTATGGTTTTTGGCAGTATTCCAAGTTGGGTAAGTCCAGATGGATCCCAAGTTCAGGCTGCAGGAGGTTTTAATGGGGGAAATGGTTCGGAGATCGATCCATTTCTCATTTCTACAGTCGATCAATTAAGTGAAGTTAGGGATTATCCGAGTAGCTATTTTGAATTGATTAATGATATTGATTTAAGCGATTATATCGTTGGGAGTCCATGGGAACCGATAGGAACTTACACTGATCCATTCACAGGAAGTTTAAATGGTAATGATCATATCATTTCAAACTTGTATGTTGACTATACTGTTTCAAATGATTATAAGGGATTATTTGGTTATGTTGAGGGTTCTGGAAGTATAAAAAATTTAGAACTTGAAAATGTAAATGTATCGGGTGACTACCATGTAGGTGCCCTGGTAGGTTATGTTCATGACGGAATATTTGAAAATATTAAGGTTACAGGTAAAGTGTTTTCTTGGGATGATTATGTAGGTGGAGTGATCGGTTATAGTGTAAATACGAAACTCACAAATGTTAATGCTAAAGTAGATGTAACAGGCGATTATGACTACGTAGGTGGGATAACGGGGTATAGTACTAATGGTTCAGTTAGTGACGTTTATTTTGAAGGGAACGTAGAAGGTAGCCATTATTATATAGGTGGTCTCTTCGGTCACTTTATAGATGGTACTATTCGTAATAGTGGCTCAAAGGGAAGTGTATCTGGACATCAATATATAGGCGGACTAGTGGGTGCTATTGAAAATTCAAAAGTAAGTGAAAGTTACTCTCATTCAGATGTATCTAATACGGATGATGATATGGGAGGGTTAATTGGAAATAGTATGAAGTCACATATTGAATATTCATATGCAACAGGTAATGTAACTGGAGAGGATGATCTAGGGGGATTAGTTGGATACAGCGAAGAAACGAAAATTGAATATTCATATGCTACTGGTAATGTAATCGGAGGCGATGATGTAGGTGGCTTAGTAGGTGATAATGAGGGTGGAACTATCTCTCACAGCTTTGCGACGGGAAATGTAACGGCAACATCCTATGTGGGCGGGCTAGTAGGTGAGAATGAATCCCCTGATGTTGGTAATAAATCGACCATCGAATATAGCTACGCGACAGGAAATGTGAATGGCGAGCCTTTAAAAGATGAACCAAAGGCATTCGGGTTAGGCGGCTTAGTAGGTTACAATAAAGCTGGTGTTGTTAGCAACAGTTATGCAACAGGAGCTGTAACTGGAGACACGATTGTAGGTGGTTTAGTAGGTGATAATGAAGAAGGATCAGTCGAAAATAGCTATTCGATCGGGCTTGTAACTGGTGATTCTTTTGCTGGTGGGTTAGTTGGTTCTAATATTAATGGAATTATTGAAGGCAGTTATTATGATACCGAAACTTCAGGACAGTCAGATAATCTCGGTGAAGGACTAGCTTCACAAGCAATGAAAATAATTGTCTCCTATGTGGATTGGGATTTCGATAGTATATGGCATTTGGATGTTCACAATAATGGCTATCCTTATTTTAAGACACACCAATTTACTTATGTAAGTAATGATGCAAATCTAGATGGTGAACTAACGAATATTAACGCATATATATTAAATTCACCAGTGCTAGTAATTGGAAATGAAGAGAATTGGGGAATGCCAGGATTTCTTTTCAAACATTGGAATACAGAAAGAGATGGTACCGGAATCTCATACAGTGAGGGTGACACGATCTCATCTCATACAAGCATTATATTATATGCTATTTGGATAGAAAATAATGAAAATCTTAGCGGGTTGAGTTTATCGGAAGGAATTAATTTAAGTCCTGACTTTTCAGAAAATGAAACTAGCTATACAGCTCGTGTTGCAAATAGTGTTAGTAGTATTAAAGTAATACCAGACCTTTTTTCATCCGATTCAACAGTGACAGTAGCGATTAACGATGAAACAGCAAATACAGTACGAAGTGGTCAAGAAAGCCTTGAACTTACTTTGGGTGTGGGGAAAAATACAATTAATGTGGTAGTCACAGCGGTGGATGGAACGACAACCAAGACGTATACAGTTATTGTAACACGAGGAAATCCTCAAAACGTAGTGACTCCTTCATATAGCTCCAATGCCAATCTTAAGCAATTAAGTTTAGATGGAGAAGTACAGCTAGATACCGAATTTAGTTCAGATGTATTGAGTTATTCTCTAAATGTAGATCATAGCTTGCATCAAGTTAGTATTACTCCAACGTTAGCGGATAATAACGCAACTGTAGAGCTACAATTGAACGGTGTTACTTATGTTGTTGCGAGTGGTAGCAAAAGTAGTGAGCTGCCACTAAAAGTAGGCTCTAACGTTATTGAAATCATTATAACAGCAGAAAATGGCACCATTAAACGATATACGCTGACCATTGCACGTAATCAAGAAATAGAAGAAGCTGACTATAAATGCTTGTTCAACGATATTGAAAATCACTGGGCAAGGGCAGAAATTTGTGAAGCAGCAGGCTTAGGAATTACAAAAGGAAAAGATACTTATACATTTGCACCGGATACAGCGATTACTCGTACAGAGTTTGTTGTTATGTTACTTCACACGCTTCAGATTGTGGATGTTGCTGAACCAATCGATATGCCTTACGATGATCAAGAAAGTATTCCCGAGTGGGCTCGACCAGCTATAGAGACAGCAATAAAGCAAGGAATAATAGAAGGGTATCCTGATGGGACTTTACGTCCACTTGCTACAATAAGTCGAATAGAAATGGCAGCCATAATCGTAAGGGTTACGAACTGGCAGAACGATAGTAATATATCCACCTCTTTCTCGGATGATACAAGTATTCCAAATTGGGCTAAAGGATATGTCCAGATTGTTCGCGATCAGGGAATTCTAACAGGTAGAACACATAATACATTTGTACCTTTTGGGATAACAACAAGAGCGGAAGCTGCGGTTACCTTGTTACGACTTTGGAATATTCAATAGTTATTAT
>DXHF01000334.1 GCA_019113605.1 Candidatus Paenibacillus intestinavium | reverse complement strand
CGAGCAATTTCTTCTCTAGGAAGAAGCTTTAATTGTTTTTCTACTTCTATTGACACTTGTTCAGCAAGGGATGTACTCGTTGTGATTAATACGGAACTTGCAATTCGATCATGCTCTGCTTGAGCAAGAAGGTCAGCCGCTAGTTCATCCGCATAGGCTGTATCATCTGCAATAATCGCTATTTCACTAGGACCTGCTATCATATCGATTGCTACCCTGCCAAATACTTCTCTTTTGGCAAGTGCTACAAAACTATTACCTGGTCCTGTTATTTTATCTACCGCTTTAATTGTTTCAGTACCGTAGGCAAGAGCCGCAATTGCTTGTGCTCCACCAACCTTATATATTTCTGTAATGCCTGCTATACGTGCTGCCACTAATACAGAATCAGGTAGATTCCCTTCCATATTTGGTGGTGATACGATGACCACTCTTTCTACTCCAGCTACAATTGCAGGAATAGCGTTCATTAATACTGAAGATGGATAAGCCGCTGTTCCACCCGGCACATATAAACCTACCGCATCTAGTGGTGAAATTTTATATTGAATATATGAGTTTTTAGCTAATGGGAAGTCTATTTGACTGCGAGCCTGCTCTGTATGAAATGCTCTAATATTAGCTGCAGCCTCTTCTAAATCTCCTATCAATTGTTTATCAAACTTAGCGTATGCTTCATCCACTTCTTCTTTGGATACTTTAAGTGACTCCAGTTTGGCACCATCCCATTTTTCCGTGTAACGAAGAAGGGCTTCATCTCCGTTCTGGCGTACATCCGCAATTACCTCACGAACAGTCATTAAATAATCTGGATCTGGTTGTTCAACGGAACGCAGTAATGAAATTGTATCTGTAAGCTTTTCTATTTTCATAGGATTCCCTACCTTTTGTTCAATTCATTTTTTAATTGTGCAACGAAAACATTGATTCGCTCACTTTTCACTCGATAGCTTACAGGATTGACGATCAATCGAGATGAGATAGAAACAATCTTTTCATATTCAACTAAGCCATTTTCCTTAAGTGTCTGTCCAGTGGAAACAATATCTACAATACGATCCGCAAGACCAATCATTGGTGCGAGTTCAATTGAGCCATTCAACTCAATGATTTCCACTTGCTCTCCTTTTTCCTTGTAGAAGTTTGTAGCAATTCTTGGATACTTTGTTGCAACACGTGGAGCAATCTCATTCATTTTCGTGTTCGGAATGCCAGCAGTTGCTATATAACAATTACTAATATGTAAATCCAATAACTCATGGACATCGCGGTGCTGCTCCAATAAAACATCCTTTCCCGCAATACCGATGTCCGCTACACCATGTTCAACATATACAGGAACATCCATCGGTTTTGCCAATATGAATTGAATGCGTTCATCTGGAGCCTCAACGATTAACTTTCTCGAATCACTAATCTCTGCAGGCAAGTTAAATCCTGCTTGCACAAATAATTTATATGCTTCTTCAAAAATACGACCTTTTGGCATTGCAATTGTTAACTCATTCACGTAAAGAACCACCTTCGGACACGATAACTACTTCATCGAATATTTGTTTAAACGCTTCTAGATCATTTACACTTTCTATGTATTGCAATGTCACGTATTCCGATGCATTTCTTCTAGCTTCCGCTAATACATTCGCTTTAGAAAAGGACCCTTTATCAAATAAAAGAAGTGTATGTTTTTCCTTTATTATTTGTTTCGGTAATACCTCCAATAATCTATCTACTCTAATTCCAAATCCAGTAGCACCAACTTTTTCATCGAATTTTTTAAATAGCTCATCGTATCGTCCACCATTCCCAATGGAGAATCCACTTCCTGCAGCGTGAATTTCAAACAGCATACCAGTGTAATAGCTCATATGACTCGCTAATGAAAAATCGAACGATACAATTGAAAAGTCATTCAATTGGAATTCTAATAAATTTTGAAGTTCTTCCACCTGATCAATTAGGTATTGTTGGTCGTCATTAAGGAACTGTCGGAAATCCGTAAATGTATTAGACTCTATTGTGTAATCTATTATTTTCATAAGACGTTCTTTTTGTTCTTCTAATAAGTTCATGCTTTCTAACTTTTGTGAGAAACCTACTAAATTTTTCTCTACTAATAATTGTCTTAGCATTTCTACCTGTTTCGTATTATCTGTGTTGTTTGTTAAGAAAGCAGTTAGGATCTCAGCATGTCCAATTGTAATTTGGAAGCTTTCTACCCCTAAAGCCTTCAATAGTTCTATCGCAGTATATATTATTTCACTATCTGCGTATGGGCTAAAATCCCCAACAAGTTCAAGTCCTAGCTGCTCAAACTCTGCCGGTCTCCCACCTTCTCGTTGTTGTGCACGAAATACATCTGCATAGTACGCTAATCGTAACGGATTTTTTTCCTTTAATAACTTAGAAGCTGCTATTCTAGCAATCGGAGTCGTCATATCAGGACGCAATACAAGCATCTCGCCTTGATTGTCTACTAATTTAAACAAAGAAGACTCATCAATAGCAGAAGCCTTTCCGATTGTTTCAAAATACTCCACGGAAGGCGTTTTTATAAAGTCATACCCTTTTGTACGTATAAAATCCCTTGCAATCGATCGTATAGATTCTTTTTGTTCGTTTACTTCAGGAAATGAATCTCTCATTCCAAGTGGCTTCTCGAACATTTGAATTTTGCTCATTTGAACACCCCTTACATTACTTTAACACACTAGAGAACTAATAAGATGAATTAATAGAATTTTATACTATTTTTACCTTTTCGTCAACATGTCGGTTTTTCCTCTATACGAGAAAGACAGTCTTAGTCAATGACCGTTAAGTATTACCGTTGATTTCCGCTTCGGCGGACGCTTTTCGCGGGCATGGCTTCAGTCTCCTCGTCACTATGTTCCTGCGGGGTCTTCAGCTCATGCTATTCCCGCAGAAGTCGCCGCCTGCTCTCCAATCAACTAGTATAGGTAATAACAAAGATTACAGGTTACTATTATCTTCATTGACTTAGAATAATCCAATCGTCTTAGCGACTAGCTATGTTAAACCTTTTGGGGGTACTACTTACTTCATTATTGTAGTGGAAGGTGGCGACTCCTGCGGGATAAGTGAGACAGATGGGACATCACAACGGTGATGGCCCATCGCTCACCCCGCGGAAAGCGTCCGCCGTAGCGGAAATCAACGGTAATACTTAACGGTCATTGACTAAGACTGTCTTTCTCGTATAGAGGAAAAAC
>DXHF01000333.1 GCA_019113605.1 Candidatus Paenibacillus intestinavium | reverse complement strand
TAAGCCCATATTGCCCATGTTGCCAAACGACATTAAGCTCTCATGAAGTTGCACAAGGGTATGAAGATGTGAAGGATTTAAGTGCTACTGCTAAGTTCAAATTGACAGATGGTGACGAGTATATTCTTGCTTGGACAACAACACCTTGGACATTACCTGCGAACGTTGCGTTAGCAGTTAATCCAGAGCTTGAGTATGTTCGTGTTGCCAAAGACGGCGAAGTATATATCGTTGCTGCCAATCTTGTTGATTCAGTTATGAAGGAAAACTTTGAAGTGCTTAGTACATTAAAGGGTAGTGAGTTAGTAGGTCGCAGCTATGAGCCTCCATTCAACTATGTATCAATTGAAAAAGGTCATGTTGTTATTCCAGGCGATTTTGTAAGTGATGCTAGTGGTACTGGTATCGTTCATATCGCACCTGCTCATGGTGAAGATGACTATCGTGTTGCGCGTGCAAATGGCATGAGTATGTTATCTGTAGTGAACAATGCTGGGTGTTATATTGACGAGATTACTGATCTAGCTGGTCGCTTCGTCAAGGATTGCGATGTAGACATCGTGAAAATGTTGAGTGAAAAAGGACTATTGTTCCATAAAGAACGTTATGAACATAGCTATCCATTCTGCTGGCGCTGTAAGTCACCGCTATTGTACTATGCAACAGAGAGCTGGTTTATTGAAACAACTGCAGTGAAGGATCAACTAATCGCCAACAATGCGGGAGTGGAATGGTATCCAGGTCATATTCGCGAGGGACGCTTCGGTAAATTCCTTGAGGATCTAGTCGATTGGAATATTAGCCGTAATCGTTATTGGGGTACACCGCTTAACGTATGGATCTGCGAAGAGACTGGCAAGCAATATGCGCCAAGCAGCATCGCTGACCTACGTGAACGTGCAGTAGACTTTGTTGCAGAAGATATCGAGCTACACAAGCCATATGTTGATGATATTTTACTGAAAAGCCCATTTGCTGAGGGTGCGGTCATGAGACGTACTTCAGAAGTGATCGATGTATGGTTCGATAGTGGTTCTATGCCATTTGCGCAACAGCATTATCCATTTGGTGATCATGCAACATTCGAGGATCAATATCCTGCTGATATCATCTGTGAAGGAATCGATCAAACTCGTGGCTGGTTCTATAGTCTACTTGCGGTTTCTACGCTGTTCAATGGTAAAGCACCATATAAAGCAGTGCTTTCTACTGGTCATATTCTTGATGAGAACGGACAAAAAATGTCCAAATCAAAAGGGAATGTTATCGATCCGTGGGAAATTATTGAAGAGTTCGGTACTGATGCATTCCGTTGGGCTTTGCTTGCGGATAGCGCACCGTGGAACAGTAAACGTTTCTCGAAAGGTATTGTAGCTGACGCGAAATCTAAAGTGATTGATACGATCGTGAATACACATGCATTCTACGCGTTATATGCTTCTATAGATGGATTTAATTATGAAGAGCATCCAACTGTAGCTTCTACTAATAAATTAGATCGTTGGGTTATTTCTCGTCTGAATACACTAATTCAAACGGTGGCGAAAGGTCTTGAAGTGAACGACTTCTTGAATCCTGCGAAATCTATTGAAGTATTTGTAGACGAATTAAGTAACTGGTATATCCGTCGCTCACGTGATCGTTTCTGGGGCAGTGGACTTTCTGAAGATAAAGTAGCAGCATATCAAACATTACGTCATGTACTGCTGACACTATCTCAATTGATCGCACCATATACGCCATTGCTGGCAGATGATGTATGGGGCAATCTTGGAGGCGGAGAAAGTGTCCATCTAGGAGATTATCCAGTTGCAGATGTAAATCTAATTGATGCTGAGCTTGAGCGCGACATGGAAAGCTCGAAAGTGATTGTAGAGCTTGCACGTAATGTACGTAACGAGACAGCGATCAAAACTCGTCAACCACTTTCGGAGCTAATTGTTTCTCTAGACCGTGAATTTGAAGTTGCATCCTATGAAGATATCATTAAAGATGAGATTAACGTTAAAACAATTGTTGTGCAAAATTCTGACAGTGGCTTTGTAGATTTCAGCTTGAAGTTGAATCTTAAAGTTGCCGGTCGTAAATTTGGTAAGCAGGTTTCTCCGATTCAAAATGCGTTGAAGGAAATGTCTGCTGAAGAAACGCGTGCCATCGTTAATAATGGTAACTATACATTCACGACCGATGAAGGTGAGGCATTAGAAGTTACACTTGATGAGTTGCTTGTTGAGAAAAAAGCAAAATCAGGTTTCGCTTCAGCATCTGGTAATGGTGTAACTGTAGCGCTTAATACTGATATTACAGAAGAGCTAGAACAAGAGGGTTGGGTTCGTGAAGTGATTCGCGCAGTGCAGGATACTCGTAAGAAATTAGACCTGCCAATTGAAAAACGAATCGATCTTGTATTGCATGTTGACCATGAATTGCAATCGGCTTTACAAAAATTTGATCAGCTGCTACAAGAAAACCTGCTTGTAAAATCTGTTTCATTTGATAAAAAAGAGGGTATGGATACAATACAGCTTGGCGATAAAACGATAAGCATTTTCATTAACAAATAAGGTTATATTAATAAAGCCCGCTTGCCTAGTTGGCGAGCGGGCTTTATTAGATGTATTTCAAATTAACTTAACGATATGGTAAGGAGGAGTAACGATGACGAAACCGGATGAAGATGAAGAGCACTCCAAGTTAAAGCAATCTCTTGATGCAATTGAGGAACGCTTAGTCAAAGTTACGAATGATCTTGAGCGTACTCAAATAGCAGATTACGTAACGCTTATGAATCGACCATTAAAGTTAATGTGGCGCAATTTTATTGGTGGCATCGCTAGAGGTGTAGGTTCAGCCGTAGGATTAGCATTCTTTGCAACTTTTATTGTTTGGTTGTTGCAAGCGTTAGGTGCACTTAATTTACCGATTATCGGTGATTATATCGCTGATATTGTAAGAATTGTCCAGAAGCAAATAGAATAAATGAGAAAATTACAATAATTCCAAATCTTCATCGCCTTCATGAGCCTTCATATACTCTTGATAAGCGGCATTACGCACGATATGAACATGTGACCCAGTTATATCTGTAGCAATAAAACTTTCTAATGGTTCTACATAACCGTGAAGCTCTTCATTGATTTCAGCTGCGAATTCAGTATCAAGCATTTGTGAATTCTGAGCCAGATTACTATTTCCATAGTCCCACAAAGCTTGACTCATATCTTCACCATCGAAACCGGTGTAGTCAGCGTCGTCAAAGTTGAGCTGGGTAAATGATAGTGGTTCGTATTCGTATTGAGGTGCAGCAACTTGATTGACATTAGCATGATTCTGGCAGTAAAGTGTTTCGGGTATAGCTTCTAATCTTTCGATATCTATCGCAGTTTGACAGGTCACACAACTTCCGTAATTTCCTGTTTCAATTCGATTCAACGCATCATCGATTTGTGTAAGTTGACGTAATTGTCCTTGAGCAATAGCGTGATCACGTTCTTGTTCGTATAATTCAGTTGCTTGATCTGCTGGATGGTTGTCGTACATCGATAATTCAGCATCGATATTGCTCTGACTACTTATAGGAGATGTTTCAGCGTAAGTTTGTTGCTGATGTATAATACTGTTTTTATCTTCGAGAAGGATAGAACGGAAATGCTGAAGTTGTTGCGAAGTAAAGGTTGATTTCACGTATTGCACCACCATTTCGTTTTATGGAATGGTTATATTGTTTGCTAATTGCGTACGTTTCAGTACGAGCAATCTTTGGGATAAGAGATCATTAACGCCAACTTGAAGAAGAAATGTAAAACTAGATTGTAAAAGTTGGATGTGCTACACTTATTTTGTTCAGTACATGAAAAGTTAAATCATCTGCTTTCGGAGCGACTTTTCATTTGCAAGTAGTTAAAAAAGTAAGTTAATGAAAAGTTAAGCATATGCTTTCGAAGTGACTTTTCATTTGCAAGTAGTTAAAAAAGTAAGTTAATGAAAAGTTTTAGGAGTGGGAGAATGCGATTTTATTATTATGTTGTTGCGGTAGTCGTATTGATTTTGGATTTCATCACCAAAAAATGGATAGTTAATAATATGGAGTATAATAATGGAATTGGCGAAGAGTTCAGTGTCATTGGGGACTTTTTCCTTATCACTTCACATCGAAATCGTGGTGCAGCATTCGGAATATTGCAAGATCAGCGTCTATTTTTCATTATTATTACCATTATTATTGTTGGAGCAATTATTTGGTATGCTCACTCTGTTCGCAAAACAGGAACTGTGTATATATTGTCAGGATTAGGACTTGTCCTAGGTGGAGCAATCGGTAACTTTATCGATCGGGCACGCTTTGGAGAGGTTGTAGATTTCTTCAAATTCAATTTTGGCAGTTATACATTCCCGATATTCAATATTGCAGATTCTGCAATTGTAGTAGGTGTAATTCTTATTATGCTAGATACACTTCTAAGCATGAAAGAAGAGAAGAAAGGCAAGGTAGCTACAGACAATGAGTAATATTACAGGACAACAAGATAATTACGAGTTTATCGCTAATGAAGAGGCACAAGGAACACGTATTGATAAATTTATTACGGATGCAATTGGGGATGCCGCGATATCTCGTACACAGATACAAGAATGGATAAAAACTGCCCATGTCCAAGTGAACGGTACGATCATTAAAAGTAATTATAAAGTTCAAGAAAACGATACGATTACTATACAAGTACCAGAAACAGAAGAGTTCGAAATTATTGCTGAAAATATCCCGCTAGACGTAATTTATGAAGATAGTGATGTTATTGTCATTAATAAACCGCGAGGAATGGTTGTACATCCTGCACCAGGTCATCCCAAAGGGACGTTAGTTAATGCGCTAATGTATCATTGTAAAGATTTGTCGGGAATTAATGGGGTAATGCGCCCTGGTATTGTTCATCGTATTGACCGTGATACGACGGGATTGTTGATGGTTGCCAAAAATGATTTGGCGCATGTATCATTAGCAGAACAATTGAAAGAGCATTCTGTAACAAGACGCTATACTGCTCTTGTCCATGGAAATATGCCA
>DXHF01000332.1 GCA_019113605.1 Candidatus Paenibacillus intestinavium | reverse complement strand
CTAATTATTCTTTGAAGCTTTCAAAACCCCAACACCAAGAAATTGGAAAAACCAATTGCGAGGACCGAATAAGCTAATCATTCTTTGAAGCTTTCAAAACCCCAACACCAAGAAATTGGAAAAACCAATTGCGAGGACCGAATAAGCTAATTATTCTTTGATGCACTCAAAACTTCGGAGCGTTCAAAGCTTTCAGCACCGAGAAGGTTGGACGAAGCAAGACTCTTGGAGCGTAAGCGTACGTTATTGGTACGTGCGCACCCAAAAGGTGAAGCTGCGTTCAAGATTCGATGTCGAATAAGCTACGAAGCGGTACTTCGTGATCAAAGCTTGTTACCGCGATTGAGGGCGGTTACCCCAGTCCTCGACACCTCACGAATACCGTATGGCTTAAGCAATTCAATCATTGCATCGATCTTTTCAGTATCACCAACAACTTGTACCATTAAGGTACTTGTAGCGATATCGACCACCGATGCTCTGAATGTATCAACAACGCCAAGCACTTCAGGACGTGATGATGGTTCTGCATTAACTTTAATTAACGCTACCTCACGAGAAACCATTGCATTCGCACTCAAATCAATAACTTTAATTACATCAATTAATTTATACAGCTGTTTAATAATTTGTTCAAGCGTATGGTCATCACCAGAAGAAACGATAACCATACGAGACAAACCTACCTCTTCAGAAGCACCAACTGTAATACTTTCGATATTGAATCCACGTCTTCCGAACAGACCAGACACACGTTGCAGAACGCCTGGCTGATCGTTAACAATTACAGCGACAGTATGTTTCTTCATTCTGCATCCCCCATAATCATTTGATCGATTGTGCTACCTTGAGCAACCATCGGATATACATTCTCATCACGACGTACAACAAACTCAATTACTGCAGGTCCAGGATGATTCATCGCCTCTTCCCAAACTTTGCGAGATTCTTCTTTATTCGTTGCACGGAAGCCTTTCACTCCATAAGCTTCAGCCAGCTTAACAAAATCAGGACTACCAGCTAAGTCAATATGGCTAAATCTATTTCCATGAATAAGCTCCTGCCATTGACGAACCATACCTAGCACTTCGTTATTCAGTATAACAACTTTAACAGGAATGTTATGAATCGCACAAATAGCTAACTCTTGTGCACACATCTGCATACCACCGTCACCATTGATTGATATAACTAGACGTTCTGGATTAGCCATTTGCGCACCGATTGCCGATGGGAAACCAAAGCCCATTGTTCCTAGACCACCTGAAGTTACCCATGAACGAGGCTTATTGAATTTATAATATTGAGCGGCCCACATCTGATGTTGACCAACGTCAGTTGTTACAATCGCATCACCATTTGTTGTTTCATGAAGTAATTCAACAACCCATTGCGGCTTAAGCTCTGTATCTGAATCGATATATTTGAACGGCTTTGCGTTTTTCGATGCAAGTAGTTCCGTTCTCCACTCATCAGCTAAATCCGCACGAACTGCTGTTTGATTAGCAATTTCTAGTACCGTTTTAACATCTCCAACGATCGGAATATGTGTCGGTACATTCTTTCCAATTTCAGCTGGATCGATATCGATATGAACAATTTTCGCAAGTGGAGCAAAGCCACTTAGCTTACCTGTTACACGATCATCAAAACGAGCACCAATATTAATTAGCAAATCCGCTTTTTGAATCGATGTATTAGCTGTGTAAGTACCATGCATACCTGGCATACCTAACCATAAGTCATTACCACTTGGGAAGCCACCTAATCCTAGTAATGTCGTTGTAATCGGAATCTCAGTTTTCATAACGAACTTAAGTAGTTCTTCATGTGCACCGGAGTAGACTACACCGCCACCTGCAAGGATAAGGGGACGTTTCGCTTCTTGGATCGCCTTAATCATTTTATCAACTTGAAGCTTATTGGGCGATACCGTTGGACTGTAGCCACGAATATTCACTTCGTTCACTGGCTTAAACAATGTTTGCGCAGCAGATACGTCCTTCGGAATATCAATTAACACGGGACCTTTACGACCAGTATTGGCAATATGAAATGCTTCGTGAATAACTCTTGGCAAATCTTCAACATTGCGAACCAAATAACTATGCTTCGTAATCGGCATTGTAATTCCTGTAATATCAGCCTCTTGGAAAGCATCCGTACCAATTAATGTACTCATTACATTACCTGTAATAACTACCAACGGTGTAGAATCCATGTACGCTGTTGCAATACCTGTTACAAGATTTGTTGCTCCTGGACCAGAAGTTGCAATACATACACCAACTTTACCACTTGCACGAGCATAACCATCAGCTGCATGGATAGCTCCTTGTTCATGTCTTGTTAATAAATGATTGAAATCCGGATTTCCATGCATTGCATCATATATATAGAGAACTGCACCACCTGGATATCCGAATACACAATCTACTCCCTCCAGCAATAAGCTCCGTAGTAAAATCTCAGAACCTGAAATTACCTCTGGCTTAGAAAACTTCTCAATTAGCTCTTCTCTTGATTTCGTTGTCACATTTGTTGTTGTCATTTGTATTCCTCCTCTCGAAAAATCAAAAAAACCTTCCGTCACTGTCACCATCATTTTCATGAAAGTGTACAGGGACGAAAGGTTGATCTTCCGTGGTACCACCCAAATTCGTTATCTATCTCTCAATAGATAACCTCTGCAGGTTGGAGTCGTATATAAATAAACATAGGACATCCTACCATTGGCACTTTAACGCTTGCCCTGCGAATTCCCCTAATCTAAAAATTTCAGGGAAATAGCTCCGAGGTGACTTCGTAATATAGGGATTCTGGTGTTGGTTCCAGCTAATCCAACACTCTCTGAGCAGTAGAGCCCTAAATACTTCTTCCTCATCATTGCCTATTTCTTTATATCGTAAATAGAATAAATATACATTGGATATTGCTTTCCATTATTATATGACGATTAAACACATACGTCAATAACCTTACACTATTCTTTTATTAGTTTAACTTAAATCGTCAGTTTTTATGCATAGCGACGTCTTCTATGAACTCTTCTTCTTCTATTTCTACCTCTACATCTATTGCAGCCACATGGTCGACGACGTCGGAACGAACAACCGCAGCCACAGCCTCCACGACGTGCTCCACAGCATGAACAAACAAGGAATGCTAATAGTCCAACCGCAATAATCCCGAAAATAAAAAAACAAAATATAAATTTAGTTTCAACTTTTTTGTTTTTATTCGTTGAAAGCGGCACTAGAAAAATTCGATTACCGTCTACTGCAATAAGTTTCCCTTTGACTTTCTTTCCATCCGCTTTTTCGACATATATGTGTTGACCTACATACTGTTCAAAATCTTTCTTGGCTAAGTTACTCACTGAATAAGACACCTCCTTAAGTTAGGATAAGGTAGTCTATGCAGCTTGCCACGGACAGGATTGTATGTTTGTCCGTCCATACAACAAAAAAGGCTCCAGTTACCCCATCTAAGAGATAAACTAGAGCCTTTATATAAAAGCTAACGACTACGCGCTAACTTTTTCTTTCGCAACTTTAGCTAGAGCATTGAATGATGCAATATCGTTAACTGCTAGCTCAGCTAGCATTTTACGGTTAACTTCAACGCCTGCAAGTTTCAAACCATGCATTAATTTGCTGTAAGAAATATCATTCATACGTGCTGCAGCATTGATACGAACGATCCAAAGTCTGCGGAAATCACGTTTTTTGTTACGGCGGTCACGGTAAGCATACATTAATGAATGCCCAACTTGCTCCTTAGCCGATTTAAATAAGCGATGTTTCGAACCAAAGTAACCTTTAGCTAATTTAAGAATCTTTTTACGACGACGTGTGCGGACAAATCCGCCTTTGACTCTTGCCATGAATAGAAACCTCCTGAATGTATAATCGATTTATTGTTCAATAATTATTTAAGATTAGAAAGACCTTGCTGAATACGACGAACGTCGCCAGCTGCCATCAATGGTTGACCAGCAAGAACGCGTTTTTGACGTCCTGATTTGTGAGAAAGTAAATGGTTTCTGTAAGCTTTGTAGCGTTTAACTTTACCTGTACCAGTAATTTTGAAGCGGTCTTTAAGACTGCTATGCGTTTTCATCTTGGGCATTGTGTTATCCTCCTTAAAAGTTATACATAAGATTAGGTGCTGCTTTTTGGTGCCAAAATCATAATCATGCTCCGGCCTTCAAGCTTAGGAGCGCGCTCAACATTGCATATTTCGGCAACCTCTTTTTGCAAACGATCTAAAATCTTTTTCCCTAAATCAGCATGTGCAATTTCACGACCACGGAAACGAACAGAAGCTTTTACTTTATCGCCTTCGCCTAAAAATTTCACAACATTGCGGAATTTAGTTTGATAATCATGTTCATCAATGTTTGCACGGAACCAAACTTCTTTAAGGTCAATAACCTTCTGGTTTTTACGTGCTTCTTTTTCTTTCTTCTGTTGCTCATAACGGAATTTACCATAGTCCATAATGCGACATACTGGCGGCTTTGCTGTCGGAGCGACATTCACAAGATCAAGATTCATTTCAATTGCCATTTGTAACGCTTCACGAATTGGTTTAATACCAAGTTGTTCACTCTCTGGACCAACTAGACGAACCTCACGAGCGCGGATTTCGTCATTGATTTGATGTTCTCTGCTAATAGTGTTCCACCTCCAAATTTTATTACCTGCACAAAATAAAGGATGCGGGTTCGATTGAACCCGCATCCTATAAACGTAATGTATCATCAAAATCGAATGATTGCCATTCAATTATTCTGCATTCGTTCATCGCTACCAGTCAGTTTTAACCGAACAGGTGAGAAGCGGGTGCCTCTACTTGTGCAATGTATTCAATTAATGTTCCTTAAGTAATATATCACACTACAAATCGCATGTCAAACATTTACCGACAACTACGAAAGATAGCTCAATTTATTTCCCTCTAACCTCTTCGATGCGTACAACACGTGTATGCTCTGTATGGCTCCATACTTTGTTGTTCTGTGTAAAGAACGCATAGAATGTAATTGGAAACCAAGAAATTAAGAAGAATGGCAATGTGATTAGATGAGCGAACATTTTCCACGACTTCACTTTTTCCATCATCATTGCTGCTGGGAATGGTAATACTCCTGCTATAATAATAATCGCAACAAACCAAATCGGCATCGCGCTATAGATTGAGAAAATAACATTGTCCGCTGGAATAACTAAATCAATCCACAATACAACCGTTAATAAAAATCCAATCAGTGTATTGTATACGGAGATCGAATATACAGCAGCATCAATTTTTGTAAGATTACGTTCTTTTATACCTGCCCACAAAAGCGGGAAAAAGTAATTTTTAGCTACGTTGAAATGGCCTTGCATCCAGCGTAAACGTTGACGAGCTGAAGCTTTAAAAGAAACCGGCTTTTCATCATATACCTTTGCATCGTAATTTAGGACTGGGTATACGTTACGCTTTACACAACGCATAGAGAATTCTAAATCCTCAACTAAACTCGTTGCCCCCCACCCCATGTCTTTCAACAAGTTGGTATCGAAGCACATCCCTGTACCGCCTAAGAAATTACTCATTTTCAAGTTCGTGCGCGATAACTGCCATAGACGATTACAATACCAATACGTAATCGCATAAGCGGCTGTAACCCATGAATCTTCTGGGTTTTTAGTGTCCAAATACCCTTGGATAACTTTGTAATCCGCACATAGATCATCATTCATTAAAGTTAAGAAGTCGTGATTAACTAGATTATCAGCATCGAACATGACAACTGCATCATATTGACGAGGCTTAGCCCATAGTTCTTTCAACATCCATTCAATTGCGAATCCTTTACCACGTTGCTCGTGATTTGTACGTTCACAAGCATATACACCATGTTCGCGTACAATATCAGCTGTACTATCTGTACAATTGTCGCAAATGACAAAAATGTCAAACAACTCAGCTGGATAATCCATTGCTTTCAAATTTTCAATTAACGCCCCTACTACTTTTTCTTCGTTATGCGCTGCTACAAGAACAGCGAATGATTTTTGCGGTTTCTGTCTAGGCCTACTTTTATTTTTCTTGAAGCCAAACATCGATAACGTAAATTGGTATACCGCAATGATAGCCAGCAGAATCTGAATCACAAGAAATGCTACTGTCATAACCATGTTGTATCGCCCCCTTTAATACATCTTTCTCTCTGTGTGTAAAAGTATTTAAGTAATTCTTTACGAAAACTTTATTAACCTTCTGATTGTGCAGTCTAACGATCACTCTTGTCAAAATGAAAAAAAGGTCTATAATAGCCACATTAGGCTATAAAAGCGTTTGCATCGTAATCACTCTTCATTTTTTCTTTACAAAGCTCCGAAAACATCCCGTTCTCATGTTTTTTGCTTTTTGAAAAGTGATTGTTCATACTATTTGTTAGGTTTGCCATAATTAAAAGTTTCTATTACCCATACTTAAAACTAAAATGGTATAGTATACATGTGAAAAAAGAATTTCATCGCAGCATATGCTTTGCTGAGTTATATATTGGAAGGATGTATGGCATGGAAAAATGGATTAGTTGGTTGAGAATCCATGAGGAACGATTGTTAATATGGGCCAACAGAAGACTATCACACCGCATGGTATTTCGCTTTATACATAATTGGATGAGTATAATAACCCATCTCGGTGGAGCTACTTTCACCATTTGCTTTTCTTTATTATTAGCAATTTCCGCTAAGGGAGAAGTTGCTGTAATTGGGTGGAAATGTTTAACTACTTTGGCGATTAGCCATATTCCCGTTGCCATCTTAAAACGTAAATTTAGGCGCTTACGACCATATCAATCCCTACCTGGTGTTAACATCGGATTAAAACCATTAGAAGATCCATCATTTCCATCTGGACATACGACTGCCATATTCGCACTAATTATTCCAATTGTGTTAAATGCGTCGTTGCTTCCAGCCTTTGTTGTCCCACCAGCACTGATCGTAGCTTGCTCCGTCGCATGGTCACGGATGTACCTTGGATTGCATTATCCTTCAGATATTGTAGCAGGTGGCGTTATTGGCACTGTCACTGCATATGCCGTTGAGTTTTTCTGGCAAGGTACTTCCGGTGTCTAGAGAAGTTCAATTTGTTACTTTGGGTGCAAATTGAATATTAGCGATTATCGCAAGCAATAGGGGCCGAACAGTTTCAATATCCGTTGTTAGATAACGAACAGAGACGACAGCTTGATGATCCTCATCATGTTTATACGTATAGTAGTCGTAGCGTATACCTCGGTCGTCTCCATAATACTCCGTTCCAAGATACTCCGAGAAATTCTCAAGATCAGATTCTTTTCGTATCAGATAGCTAATACCCTATAATATAAAAATTTATTCAATATTCACGCCTCCATTTCTGAGTATTAGACGATATATCCACAATAAAAGTTTCATTATTTTTCCATATACAAAAAACCATTAGCGTCATAAGGCACTAATGGTTTTTGCGTTGTTCAATAAAAACTACATACGATATTTCGTTTTCTTCTGCTCGCGATGTTCCTTCAACACTTCTTCACCAATAACAACCTCGACACGGTGAATCGGCTGACCCAAATGATAGAACTTCGTTTCATACTCGGTAAATACAAGATCCTCACGAGGCTCGTCCTTATGAAGATTAAGTGAAATATTACGCATCACTAATTCCATATCGGCAAAGCTATTTAATGAGAAATCGAACAATGATTGCGAATCTGTTTTGAAATGAATTTCGCCGCGAGTATTAAGCTTCTCCATATACTTTTCGACAAATCGTGGGTGAGTTAAGCGACGACGAGCGTGCTTGCTTTTCGGCCACGGGTCACTGAAATTCAAATAAATACGTTCAAGCTCCCCATCTGCGAACATTTCATCAATGTTTTCGATATTAGCGCGTAGCAATGCCAGATTAGGAGGTGTTTCTTCACCTTTTTCCTCCCATGCTGTACGTCCCTTCTCGCTTGCACGACGAATAAGCTCATCATACATATCGACACCAATATAATTAATTTCAGGATTACGCACACTCATCTGACTAATAAATTGACCTTTGCCAATCCCTAATTCGACATAAATCGGATGATTATTTCCAAAAAACTCATGCCATTTCCCTTTATATTGAGAAGCATCAAGCACACATAAGTCAGTTTGTGACTCTATGCTTTCAAGAATCCCTTTTCTCCCTCTTAGACGCATT
>DXHF01000331.1 GCA_019113605.1 Candidatus Paenibacillus intestinavium | reverse complement strand
CAGGTGAAGATTTTGTCTACAAAGGATAGTCCCTCGCTAGATCAATTTCAAGGTCAAGTATCACAGCTACTTCTTAGACATCGAAGTGTGCTCGACATCATGTCCAAGTTAGATCAGACCAGTGCCGCTGTTAATCGTTCCGTTACAAAGGCAATCACCGATTGTGGTTGTATTGAATTGAATGCAACCAAACAACCTTACAATGAATTGCAATCTCTAGATGGCTCGCAATCAACGATCAAAAATCATCTCTCGGGTCAATTATGTGAGCACTGTAAAGAACTTATTGAGTCATCATTGGGCCGTAATCTCTTCTATCTCACTGCACTATGTACGCAATTACAGCTCGATCTTTCGCATGTTGTCGCTACAGAGTCTACAAAATGCTCAACTTTAGGGTTATTTAATCTAACATAACAAAAAAGAGCGTACGCTACAGCAGTCAATAACGACTACACTAGCGTACGCTCTTACTATATTAGGCATGCTTTTCAGACTGCTCTTCTTCTTGAATGTTATATTGCTGTTTGCGTTTCGAACGACGTCTAATTGTCTTTTTAAATCCATATAGAACGTATAGGATTAGAGGAATAAAAAATATTTTAGATAAGTGCTTCTCAAAAAGAATCCCGATAATAAGTGATGCCACAACAATGATAGGAATAACCCATACTGCATTTTTCGGAATACCAATACGCTTGAAGCTAGGATAACGAATATTACTTACCATCAGCAAAGCTAACACAACAGACGTAATAATAAATACGATTGGTGCTATATCACCTTTGAATAACGCAACAGTAGCAAGTATTCCACCAGCCGCTGGAATAGGTAATCCTATGAAATGACCTGACGAGCCTGCTTTGACGTTAAATCTTGCTAAGCGAAGTGCACCACAGATCGGAAACAACGCTGTCACAAACCAAGATACCATCGGCGTCACATCCTGTAATGCGACAACATACATAATAAAAGCCGGGGCTACCCCGAAAGAGATCACATCTGCTAATGAATCCAATTCTTTACCAAATTCACTTTGTGCATTAAGTGCTCGGGCAACCAAGCCGTCAACAGCATCTAATAACATTGCAATTATGATCATGATTGCTGCCATACCTGAGCGTTCATTGTAAACTAATATGATAGAGATTACGCCTAGACATAAATTCCCTAGCGTAAGAATGCTCGGTATTGACTTCGTAATCATATCATCCACCTCATTTTTCAATGCGTTCTTCTACAATAATGAATGCAATATTTTGTAGCACATTCAATTAATTGTAGGGGTTTTAGATTTGTCTGTCAATGAACACTTGCTCTTGAATGCGCTTTAAGCCATCTCTGATCGTTCTCGCTCTTACTTCCCCAATACCTTCAACGGCATCCAGGTCTTCAGCTGTTGCCATTAATATAACCGAAAGCTTACCGAATTTTTCTACCAATTTATTCATAATGGAGATCGGTAGTCGCGGAATTTTGGCCAGCAATCGATATCATCGTGATGAAATTACTTCATCAGCTAGCATCATACTGTTAGGATAACCAAGCAGCTTCACAATCATTGCCGCATCAAGTAATTCTTCATTACTTAATTTTTTCAAAGCAAGTTGAAATTCAGCAATTTTTCCAGCGGACGGATCTTTCATATAATCGCTAATCAGATACGCAGCTTCTTCTTCTAAACCAACAATTAACTCTTCCATTTGCATCCGAATTAATCTACCTTCAGTTCCTAATTCATTGACATAACGCATAATCTCCGTCTTTATGCGATTAAGCAGTTCTGATCGTTGAATAACATGAGCTACTTCCTGTAGCGTTACCAAATCCTCATATTCCATTGCCGACAAATTAGTAAACGCCTGACTAAGCACAGATTGATATCGTTCTAATGTACGAATGGCCTGATTCGCTTTCGTCAAAATAAATCCCATATCCTTCAAAGAATAACGCAACGACCCTTGATATAGTGTAATAATATTTCGGCGCTGAGAAATAGATACAACTAGTTTCCCCGTCTGCTTCGCTACACGTTCAGCAGTTCGATGTCTGATACCTGTCTCTGTTGAAGGTATGCTACTGTTAGGGATAAGTTGCGTATTGGCATATAAAATACGTTTCAAATCCTCACTTAAAATAATAGCACCATCCATTTTGGCAAGCTCATATAAATAGTTGGGCGAAAAATCACAATTGATCGCAAAACCACCATCTACAACTTCCATCACCTCAGGACTATAACCAACAACGAGTAATGCACCTGTATTCGCACGAAGCACATTTTCCAGTCCATCACGAAAAGGTGTGCCCGGTGCCACAAGTCGCAATAAAATGTTCATTTTTTCTCGTTGACTAACTTCCTTCATGTTGTTCCCCCTGTTCCAAGGCTGCTATCTATACTTGCCACTGAATTTACAACAGGATATAGCGTCCTATGTACACTACTTCTATCTTATTGAAATTCCATTAACTTCATGCATTTTCTCTCTAATTATGTTTTACATCCATATTATGCCTAACTATTTTACAATAACATAGAACGTAGCCACAGCATACAACTAACTGTATTCTTCCCATCAATCGCTACTGCTCCTAATGTTATTTTCTGTATTACTCGAGCGCAGCTTTCAACGCTTCGGCTACGTTTTGGACACCTATTACAATAATACCTTCTGGAGGGGTCCATCCCTTCAGACTCTTCTCAGGCATAATTACCCGCTTAAAGCCAAGCTTGGCAGCTTCCTTCACGCGTTGTTCCGCTCGCGAGACAGCTCTTACTTCACCTGTTAACCCAATCTCACCAAATATGACATCATCTGGCTTAGTAGGGGCGTCCTTAAAGCTAGATGCAATACATACCGCAGCTGCTAAATCGATTGCTGGCTCATCTAATTTCAATCCGCCGGCTACGTTCAGATAAGCATCTTGATTCTGCAGAAACATCCCCATTCGCTTCTCAAGGACAGCAATGATTAGTGACATACGATGATGGTCAATTCCTGCAGACATACGCCTTGGTGAAGGGAAATTGGTCGGGGCAATTAATGCTTGAAGCTCGACAAGTACCGGTCTCGTCCCTTCCATACTCGCTACAACCATCGAACCAGATACACCTAAAGGACGTTCAGACAGAAATAACTCCGAAGGATTCGTTACTTCTCGTAGTCCATCCTCTCCCATTTCAAATATGCCGATTTCATTCGTTGAGCCAAAGCGATTTTTCACCGCACGTAACAGCCTGTAAGTGTGATGTCGTTCTCCTTCAAAATAAAGCACGCAGTCAACCATATGCTCTAATAGACGCGGACCTGCAATCGCACCTTCCTTCGTAACATGACCTACTAAGACGGTCGCAATCCCTTTTTGCTTCGCAACTCTCATAAAATGAGCTGTACATTCCCGAATTTGCGACACACTTCCCGGAGCTGATTCCACACTTGGATCATACACCGTCTGAATGGAGTCAACGACTAGAAAATCTGGATCGAGATTTTCGATTGATTCATTAATATGCTCCATATTCGTTTCACAAAGTACATATAAATGCTCCGTTAATGCCCCTAGACGATCTGCACGAAGCTTTGTTTGACGCACCGATTCTTCACCTGATATATATAAGACCTTGTAATCTTTAGCAGCAAGGGCATGTGATGTTTGTAACATTAACGTTGATTTTCCGATACCAGGGTCTCCACCAACTAATATTAAAGAACCTGGAACAACCCCGCCACCAAGCACTCGATTAAGCTCAACCATTTCTGTCTCAATGCGCGGCTCTTTACCTGTTTCTATCTTCATAATCGACATCGGTTTTTCTTTGCCTAGCGCACCAGTTAAGCCTACACCTTTCGTTTTGGAAACTGTTTCTTTATGTTCAACCATCGTGTTCCATGACTGACAGCCTGGACATTTACCAAGCCAACGTGTTGATTCCGTACCGCATTCTGTACAGGCGAACTTGATCTTAACTTTAGCCATAATTAACTCCTTTAAAGGTTATTCAAAAAGCGGGTATTGATAACGATGATTAGCTTCGTAGCTTATTCGACATCGAATATGAAGCGAACTTGGGAAGTCCGGTACGCATGTACCAATTACGTACATTTACGTTTCCTCCTCCCACAAGTAGCGCTCCATCTTCTTGGTTCTGAATGCCCGCTTTTTGAATTTCTATTTTAATTAATTATTCAAAACATGGACTTTTATTTTAATAGACAGTTCAAAATCAGCTTTTATTTTATCCGATTATTCTTTCATCATTTTATTTTAACATCAACCTTAAACTTTCAAAAGGGACATTCGTGAAAGTTTTCACTTTAACGCATTTAATATGCAAAAACACGCAAAAAGATGCCATGAAAGTAGTTAATCTCTACTTTCATGACACCCTATAGCTAGCTTTACCTACCACATACCCGTCGATACGCTATACTTACTTATTCTACGGCAACTTTTACGTCTTTTACTACTACTAACCCACCATCTTTTTCATCAATAAGGAATGAATCTCCCTTTTGAATAACGCCCATTAGCAAGTCTTCTGAAAGACGATCTTCAATATGTTTCTGTATCGCTCGGCGTAATGGACGGGCACCATATTGCGGATCATAGCCTTCTTTTGCAAGGAATTTCTTCGCTTCATCAGATAAAGTGAACTCAATTTCTTGCTCCTTCAAACGTTTCGCAAGATCATCCGCCATTAACGTAACGATTTGCGCAATATGCTCCTCACCAAGTGAATGGAACACAATCGTCTCATCAATACGGTTAATAAATTCTGGGCGGAAGCTTTTCTTAAGCTCAGCCAATACTTTATCTCTCATCGATGCGAACTCTCTACCAGCGTCATTTACCGCCGTAAAGCCAAGTGTAGAGTTTCTCTTAATTTGATCAGCACCAACGTTAGAAGTCATAATAATTAATGTATTACGGAAGTCGACAACGCGTCCTTTAGAATCGGTTAGACGACCATCTTCTAGTACTTGAAGCAAAATATTGAATACTTCAGGATGTGCCTTCTCGATCTCATCTAGTAATACGACAGAATATGGTTTGCGACGTACTTTCTCTGTTAATTGACCGCCCTCTTCATAACCAACATATCCCGGAGGAGCACCAACTAGTCGAGAAGTGGAGTGTTTCTCCATATATTCCGACATATCAATACGAATAACCGAATTCTCATCTCCAAACATCGCTTCAGCTAATGCACGAGCTAGTTCAGTTTTACCAACACCTGTAGGTCCAAGGAAGATGAACGAACCGATCGGACGCTTAGGATCCTTCAAGCCAGCACGAGCACGTCGAATCGCACGAGATACCGACTTAACCGCTTCTTCTTGACCGATTATGCGATCATGCAAAATACTTTCCATTTTAAGAAGACGCTCTGTTTCTCCTTCTCCAAGCTTGCTTACAGGAATTCCGGTCCAGCTTGCTACAACTTGAGCAATATCTTCAGGAGTTACTTCAGAGTCTGTACGTCCTTGTTTTTCTTTCCAAAGGTTTTTCGTTGTATCTAGTTCTTCACGAATTTTTTGTTCTGTATCACGAAGTGCTGCTGCTTTCTCGAACTCTTGGCTTTGTACAGCGGCATCTTTTTCTTTACGAATGTTTTCAAGACGATTTTCTAATTCTTTCAAATTAGGTGGTACAGTGTATGTGTTCAATCTCACCCGAGAACCGGCTTCATCGACCAAATCAATCGCTTTATCTGGTAAGAAACGATCTGGGATGTAACGATCAGATAATTTAACGGCTTGAATGATAGATTCATCTGTAATTTTCACACGGTGATGTGCCTCATAACGATCACGCAGTCCATACAAAATTTGAATCGCTTCTTCCACTGACGGTTGATCTACCGTAATCGGTTGGAAACGACGTTCAAGTGCCGCATCCTTCTCGATATATTTGCGATATTCATCAAGTGTCGTCGCACCAATACATTGCAATTCACCACGAGCTAATGCTGGCTTCAAAATATTAGAAGCATCAATCGCTCCTTCAGCACCACCGGCACCAATTAAAGTATGCAGCTCATCAATGAACAAAATAATATTTCCTGCTTGGCGAATTTCATCCATAATCTTTTTCAGACG
>DXHF01000330.1 GCA_019113605.1 Candidatus Paenibacillus intestinavium | reverse complement strand
GGGCTTTGATAACGATGATTGGCTAACGAAGGTTATTCGGCATCGAATATGAAGCGAACTTGGAAAGTACGGTTCGCGTGTACCAAACACGTACACTTGCGCTTCCGTCTTTCTCAAGTAGCGCTTCATCTTCTCGATTCTGAAAGCCCGCATTTTGAATCTTTATTGGAAGGGGAAGTTCAAAAAGCGGGCTCTGATAACGATGATTGGCTAATGTAGGTTATTCGACATCGAATATGAAGCGAACTTGGAAAGTATAGCATAAGCTTCCGATGTTTGTTTCTTGCAGAAATATTGTAGGATCGCGCGTACCAATAATGAGAGGATGTGTTCGGAGTGAGCTTGTGTGGGCATTCGGATCATCGAGATAAAGAAGAGATGCAGCAGCTCTGCATCTCTTTAGTGCCGATTTTCAATCATTTGCAGCTAGATGTTATGAAGGAAATTGCAAGTACGACACAATCAAGTCACTATGAGCGCAATCAGGAAATATTCGGTGCAGGTGAAAATTCCGATAGCTTATATATTGTTCATCGCGGTAAGGTTAAAGTATATCGACTATCAGAATCAGGCAAGGAGCAATTAATCCGAATATTAGATCCCGGTGATTTTATAGGCGAACAAGCTTTATTCACCGAATCAGTGCATGAAAATTACGCTGTAGCATTAGAGAAAACGGAGCTTTGCGTAATGAAGCGTAGTGAATTACAAGCTTTATTGCTGCAATATCCAATGATCTCCTTCAAAATTATGGAGGAATTTAGTCGTCGTCTTGGTCAAGCGGAAAAACAAGTAAGCAGTCTTACTTCAGAAGCTACTGAAAAGCGGATTGCAACGTACTTGGTTGAGCTCGCTGAAGGTCAACAGGCAGCCCTGATTACATTACCAATGACGAAGAAGGATCTTGCCTCCTATCTCGGTACAACACCAGAAACCGTTAGTAGGAAGCTAACAGAATTTCAAGAACAGCACTGGATCGAACAAGTAGGACAAGGGATTATTCGCATTATAAATAAGGATGCATTGTCAGCACTATAACTTAAGTATGCCTTCCCATCGAAAGCTAAGTCTAAGCTTCGGATGTCTGTTACTTATAGAAACATTGTAGTGCCGCGTGTACTATACCAAATTGACGGACTCCAGAGACCTTATTTGCTATGTAGGTCTCTATTATCCATTTGACCGGACACAGATACAGTTATTTCACATTTTTTGATGCATTTGGACTCCATTAAGGGTAAATAACGGTTTCTGTGTCCTTTTAGGTTAATCTAGGCACGCATATATCAATAATGTACACTTGCGCTTTGTATTTATAAAAAATCCATTAAAGACGTTGCGATTGAGAAATAAATGAGTAAGCCGACAATATCATTTATTGTTGTTATAAACGGGCCAGATGCAATCGCTGGATCAAGCTTAAGTTTATTAATGAGTAATGGAATTGTAGATCCGATGACTGCTGAAACACCAAACGTACATAGAATAGAAATACCAACAATTAATGCTAACATCAAATTTCCATAGAGAAAGGTTATCATGATGGAAATCAGCAGCATACAAGTGAGACCAATCATGAATCCAGTACTAAATTCACGTCTAATCATTTTCCAAAAACTACTTCGTTCAATGGTCCCGAGTGCTAGTCCACGCACTGCAATAGCTAAAGATTGTGTCCCAATATTCCCAGCAGATCCCATAATCATTGGAATGAAAACGGCAAGCATAACGACGGTTTCAAGCGTTTCCTCAAATTGTCCAATGACACCACCTGTAATTAATCCTAAAAACATGAGTATAATAATCCACGGTGCACGTTTTTTGGCTGCTGTAAATGCACTTAAATCAATATCTGTTGCACCTTTGGTAGCTGAAATCTCTCCGAAATCTTCTGTAGCCTCAGCTTCAAGTATATCCATTACGTCATCAAACGTAACGATTCCGAGTAGACGGTTTTGTTTGGAGACAACGGGAGCGGCTAGGAAGTCATATTTTTTAATTAACCTACCAACGTCTTCCTGATCCATATCCTCTAATACAGAAACAATTCTTGTAGTCATAATGTTTTCAATGACTTCATCTGGTTGAGCAATGATCAAATCTCGTAGTGAGACTACACCTACTAGTGTCCCAATTGCATCGACGACATAAAGATAATAAATAATTTCTGCATTTGGAGCTTCATTCCTAAGCTTTTCCAGGACATCATTAACGAGATCAGTAGCAGAGATGCTTACCAATTCTTTCGTCATAATTGACCCGGCTGTTTCCTCTTTATAAGACAGAAGACCTCTTACTTTTTCAGCCTTATCTTTATCCATTTTAAGCAATATATCTTCTGCTCTATCATGGTTAATTTCAATTAAAAACTGAACAACGTCATCGGTGAATAGATGATTAAACATCGTAGAAGAGTAGCTTTCATCTAGTTCTAGGAAAAATAACTTTTGATCACTTATCTTTAATCCCCCAAAGATTACTGCAAACTCTTTGGGCGTTAGATAAGAATAACCACGGCTACGTGCATCGTGGTCTAACGTTATAAAGATATCTAATTGATCTGATGGGTGGAGTTCTAAAAAGGTGTTCCGAAATTGCTCTTTTTCTCCTGCATGTAAAGCATCTAAAATAAATTTTGTATATTGCTCAAGTACTTTTTTCTTTAATTTAGTAATGATAGTTCCTCCTATTAAGTAGGAGTCAGTCTAATTCATTATGCGTGAATTGCGAGAATGGACTCCTAGCATTATTCGTTTTTTCTCTAAAAGTTAAATAAAATGACTCTGAATCTGGCTCGGGATTGTTATCCATATCCATCTCACATCCTTTGTTATATCATACCCTTATTTACGAAACAACGAAACGGTATTATTCAGATCAATAATAGATCATCCTATTAACATGAATTTGTTTATAGGTTTAAACTATAAACGAGATAGGATATATATATTTCACTTATAGAGGAAACTGTAACAAAATGTAACTAATACATGATTCATTCGTTAAGACTAAATATTCGTTGTAAGACCCGCTAGAATTAGGTATATATTATGAACTCTAAGGAGCTGGACTACTATGGAATCAAATCAAGTTTGGAAGTCTGAGTTGTACGACAAAAGATTAAGCTTTATTTCTGAATTCGGCAAGGATGTCGTTGAACTGCTTAACCCGCAAAAGGGGGAAAGTACTCTAGATTTGGGCTGTGGCACGGGCGATTTGGCATTTGAAATATCTACTCGTGGCGCAAACGTAATCGGTATGGATTTATCGAATGAAATGATCGAGCAGGCGCGGGAAAAATATCCTCAGCTTCAGTTTCAAATTGGCAATGCGGAAGCTTTCTCAATTGAGCAAACCTTCGATGCGGTCTTTTCGAATGCAGCATTACATTGGATGAAAAGACCCGAACAAGTGATAGCTTGCGTATGGGATGCGCTAGCTGCTGGTGGAAGATTTATTGCTGAATTCGGAGGCTACGGTAATGTGGCAGCAATTATTAAGGCAATCAATGACGTACTTGCAGAAGATTACGGAAAAGATGCTACTAAGCTCAATCCGTGGTACTTTCCGACGATAGGAGAGTATAGTTCTTTGCTAGAGAAACAAGGCTTCCGAGTAACATATGCGATTCATTTTGATCGACCAACCAAGCTAGAAGACGGTGAAAATGGATTAAGAGATTGGTTAGCTTCCTTCACAGATAGCTATTTCCAAGGTTTCGGTGGGCAGGAGAAAAACATTATATTTGAAAAGGTAGCTAATAAGGCTAAGAATGAGCTATTTCAAGATGGTGCTTGGTATACGGATTATAAGCGGATAAGAGTGATGGCGATAAAGCAGTAGTTTTTCGTCGATCTCAATAAAATTAAAACTTAATGAAATAAAGTGTCACATCTGCAGGACCTCAATTGTTACTGTAGTAAGTAGACAAGGAAGGAGGGGAAGAATTGACTTGTGAACAGGTAGAAAATCTTGTTAGAAAAGCACAGCTTGGAGATCAACAAGCTTTTTCAGAGCTAGTAAAGATAAGTCAACAAAAGGTGTTTCGCTATTGTTATCCGATGCTGACTAATCGTCAGGATGCCGAGGATATTGTGCAGGAAACATTTATTAAGGCCTTTCAGCATTTGCACAACTATAAAGATGAAGGGAACTTTATTGGTTGGGTAATGACAATAGCCCATCGCTTATGTCTCAACAAGTTAAAAAGTAACAAGAGAATGTTCGTCTTACTGCATAAGATGACAATCGACCAACCAACAGTCACTACACATACACAATATGAAGAGCAAGTAAATGATGTAATATTTAAGCTGCTTAATCATCTTAAGCCCAAGTATCGGGCAATCGTTATCCTTAAAGTAATTCAAGGCTTTAGTTATGAGGAAATGAGTGGAATTCTAGAAGAGAGCCCAGTGAATCTTCGTAAGCAATATGAACGTGCAAAGAAAAGCTTGCAACAAAAGGATTATAGACTAGATATAGATAAGGAGAGTGAAGTATATTATGAGCGCAGTCCAAAGCTTCGAACAACAAGTAAATGAAATCAAGGTTCCTGAGATTGATGTTCATGATCAAGTGATGTACGCGATTTCAACTAGGGAACATAGAAGCAATCCTATTCAGTCAAAGTGGCTAATTGCAGCAGTAATATCGCTTGTATTAGTAGTGGGAACTGGTTTTGCATCTGTGAAAATAATTAATCTATACAATGATAAGGGCGAACAGTGGGTTTCGATACTACCTTTTAACGAAGAGCAAGAAAAGCCTGCAATATCAACGGACGGGACGTCAGATTACTATTTGACCCTCATTGAAGAAGGTGAAGCGATCGCGGTATATAATCCAAACAATAATGATGATCGAGTTGTAGCAGTAAGAACGAAACCAGTTCAGTACAAGCAGTGGGATAGACTAATAATGGACGTCAGCGATAGTTTTCCATTGCCTGCATCGTTAAATGACCAATTTATCTTTCAATTTGCAACAATTAGTCACGCTGCAGTCGAGCCAAATACTGAAAGTCTAATAGAAGAAAGTCGTGCGAATGGCGATAAGGTGACCTATGAAAAGCTAGAATTATTAGATGATGTCCAATCTTTAACGCTGGTGCTTATGGTAGGGGGTTATGATTATACGGTTTCAATGTTTGAAGGACAATCTTGGGAAACGGTATATACTGATCAAATTCATAACGGAGGATCACAGCAATTAAAGATTAGCGGAATCGATGGTTACTTAACGTCGAATGAACACAGAACGAATGCGATGTGGCGATCATCTGAAGAGATGGGAGATGTGTTCTACGATATTTCTACGAATAATACTTCACCTCATGTTGCTGAAGAGATAACTTCATTATTGAGTCAATTGGTTGCCATTCACTAGTATATCGAACCTCCTTAGACATCTCTGGTCTACATATTGACCTAGTTTACCAAGGAGGTATTGTTACATACGATTAGTAGAACAAATTAATAATAGAAAGGATTACTGCAATAGTACAAACAATTACTGAAATAATACTGAGAATATAAGCTCTTACACTACTACGGTATAATTTCTTACTACGGTTTAATTCATCCATGATGGTACCACCTCCCTTCTTAATAGTGACTTTTGATTAGTGGTAATTTTCCAGTCCGGCATCCCAATTAATCTTCCTGCTCGTTCAAATAAATGGCCATATTTTCGGGTGTAAAATGGGATCATATCTGCATAGGACGTAACGATATCTCGAGTCGATCTTCTATCCACAACAATAGCTGCATCTACATCTTTTAGAAAATATGGGTCGAGTTTTCTAGATCCGATTAATCCGATTTCTTCTACATATAATTGATTGGCAGTATGTTCTAGCTTGGAATAAAGATGTTGTCTTATTCGTTCTTCATTACGACTTTCCCCTGGTATAGATAGTAATTGAATAGTGCTAATGAAGAACGAAGTCATTATTTTG
>DXHF01000329.1 GCA_019113605.1 Candidatus Paenibacillus intestinavium | reverse complement strand
CGTTGCATATTCGACGTCGCATCTGAAACGAACTTGGAAAGTACGGTTCGCATGTACCAAACACGTACATTTGCGCTTCCGCCTTTCTCAAGTAGCGTTTCACCTGCTCGATTCTGAAAGCCCACTTTTTGAACCTTTATTGGAAGGGGTAGTTCAAAAAGTGAACTTTGATAACGATGATTGGCTAACGTAGCATAATCGGCGTCGCATCTGAAACGAACTTGGAAAGTACGGTTCGCGTGTACGTAATGATGTACACTTGCGCTTCCGCCTTTCTCAAGTAGCGTTTCACCTGCTCGGCTTTCGAAAGGCCACTTTTTGAACCTCGATTGAAATAGGTAGTTCAAAAAAAAGTAAAAAGACAAATCATCTTAGTAATGAGATGATGATTTGTCTTTTTTGTATGTTGCTGCAATACGATTCCACAGAGTTACTCATTTCGTCAATTTCCGGGGAAATATTTCTAGAAATTGATTGGTGTATAATAGTAGCATATCTATGAAAAATAAGGAGATTGAGGTGAATGATGAAAACTATAACATTTGAAAATACATATATACTTGGATACATCGTAAATGAGAGTGAACAGTACCGCCAATATCATTATCCTGAGATGTTGTGTCGATATGATAGTAATTTCATAGCGTTAAAGCAGATGCCAACGTTAATCGTATTCCGTCAGCTGGAACAATCATTACGGGCTTTTCATCGAGCACATGGTCAGCAACATCTTAAATTCATCTTCCCACCTAATAAAATTATGTCCGATGAGATTGCTAATTATATGAAGACAGAGGAATATGATATTGGTTTTGTAGAGTTATATGCGATTAATCCTAAAATGTTTTCAGTCGCGAAACATTCATCGATCGATGTACAGCTTGTCTCAGATACTAATATGGAGGCATTTTTGAAACTGCAATATGAAGAGGATCTGAAATATGGCGAAACCTTTGCCAAAGAGAAGCAAGAATTATTACGGCGTCAATATGATGATGGGAGTAAGCTGCAAATGATTGCATACTATGAAGGTAATCCAGCTGGCTGTGTTGAAGTGATCGAACGAGATAAAACAGTAGAAATCGATAATTTTTTTGTTGCTAAATTATTTCGATATCACGGAGTTGGCGGACAAATTCAGCGATTTGTTATGGAGCTGTTTGTGGATAAAACGGTTATTTTACTGGCTGACGGTGAGGATACTGCGAGGGAAATGTATCAGAAGCAGGGATATGAATATTTAGGATTTCGCTACGATGGTTTGAAGGTGCATAAATAAAGACTAGAGTAGGATAGTTGTGTTATTCCATATTTGTATTAATCACATTTCAGTGTCATTTTGAATTTTCGGTTATGATTACGAAGAAACTATGATATGATATCGTAGGCTGTTCAGTACTGGCTACAAGGGGTTCTGAATATCGTATCATTTTAAATAAAACCGGAGGCAACTATGACAACACATTCACAACAATCGGTAAAAATCAGTACAGCAGATCCAAGCGGAATTGGTCTATTTGGTTTGGCTATAGTAACGCTTGTTGCATCATCGCAAAAGCTTGGTCTTACATCAGGACTCAGCTTCGTTATTCCTTGGGCTCTTATTCTAGGTGCATTCGCCCAGCTCTTTGCAGCTATTCAAGATGCGAAACATAATAATACATTTGGAATGACGGCTTTTGCAGCTTATGGCTTCTTCTGGCTAGGGGTAGCTAGTAGCTGGTTAATAAAGCTAGGAGCTTTTGGTCCGATATTGATGGCCAACGTAGACAGTAAACAGTTAGGATTCGCTTTTCTTGGTTATTTGATTTTCACATTATTTATGACGATCGGCGCTATGGAAACACATAAAGTACTCTTTGCAATTTTTGTATTAATCGATTTTCTTTTCTTAGGATTGACACTAGATGCATTTGGAGTGGCACCTCATATATTCCATACAATTGCTGCTTATGCTGAACTGGGAATTGGTATCTTATCCTTATATGGATGTGGGGCATCTGTTCTAAATGTTCATTTTGGGCGTAGTTTTCTACCGCTTGGTTCACCCTTTGGAATTTTTAAAAGCAAAGAAGTTAGCTAACTATTTTTAGCTATCCGATAGAAACCTCTTATGTTTCCGCTAGTGGACATAAGAGGTTTTTTTGTAACAATAGGGAAAGATCACTTAACCTTAGTATTTTACAAACCTACTGCAATAACAATAGTCAAACCATTAATAAGTCCATGTACGATAACAGCTGGCCAAATTGAACCTGTGCGTTCATAGATCCAAGCAAGTACTAATCCATCTAAAAAGTTTAAAGGCATCGTGTTAGTAGTTGGATAATGAGCGATCATAAAAATAAATGCACTTACAATCATTCCTCCACCGACACCAATCCTATTTCGAAGCCAACAATATATAAATCCACGATAAAATATTTCCTCATATATAGGGGAGATGACTGCTGCTGAGATCAAAGCAATAGCTAAAGTAAATAGGTTAATATTTTGCATAAGGCTATCTGTTTTACTGTTCTCTGTTGCATTACCAAAATAGCTTGTAACAATTAATACTAAAGTTCCTACAATCATTAGAAAAGCGGTCGTCAACAAAATAGTTTTCCAATGTGCCATCGGAAAGCGACGCAATCCTAATATACTCCAAGTTAGACGTTGAGGATAAATGGCAATATAGTACAGACCGAGCATTAAGATGATAGCAATCGTTAATCCCGTTAACGTTCCAGAGTATAGTGTGTTATCGAACCAAACGGAATAAAATGATTGTATATAAGTTTTGACAAAAAACATTACAATAATAAATTCAAGGAAAATAAGGCTAACAAAGGTTTTCCAGTTCCAAGGATCACCACTTCTCAGTTTTGTAGTTGGCTGTGGCATAAGCATAATCGTAAATTCTCCTTTATTGTTCATGATATAATACGACTATACTAGGTGACGTAGGGGAACCTGCAAGCTAATTTTGGAGGGAAGTATGAAATACTGGACGACTGGCCAAGTTTCTAAGCAACATGATGTTTCGGTTCGTACGCTTCGCTATTATGATCAAATAGGTTTGTTACAACCAAGTAATAAGGATGAGAATGGACGACGTTTTTATTCAGAAGAAGATTTGTTTACTTTAGAGAAAATAACACTTTTAAAATCTCTTTCACTATCACTAGAAAATATTCAATCCGTACTAGCGTTAAATTTTTCATATCGAGAGATTTTGGTGGCACATTATAATCATTTACAAGTTCAGTTAGCTGATTTACAGCAGTGTATTGCTAATACTACCTCGTTAATTAATATTGCTGATTTAGAAGGTGAACTTAGTTGGGAACATGTCTCACATCTCGTCGCAAGAAGTAAAGCTAGAGAAGCTCGATGGACAGATTATTTCAGTAAGGATGAGAATATACTTTTTGAAAAAACATTACCGAGTATGGAGCAGAACAGTTTACAAACACAGCAATATATTCGGCTTATGAAGCAGATTGAAAAATATATAGTATTAGGTATCTCTCCAAAGAGTAAAGAAGGACAAGCTATTGCAGAAGAGTTAATAATGATGTCTGATGAAACCTTCGATGGGGACCAACAACTAATAGAAAAGTTTTGGGAGATACGTAAGAAACCATCCGAGGAAACAGGACTATATCCTGTATCGCCTGATGTAATTGATTTTGTTGAACGTTGTATCGTGCATTGGACGGAGATTCACGAGTTGGTTACCAAGTAAATGATGCTACTTCGGGATGCAATTTTTTATTTTGGAAACAATGATATAGTTAAGTAATATTCACATATTTGATTTACAAAGGAGTAGTGCATGATGGATAGACTAACAGGTAAAGTTGCGATTATTACTGGTGGAGCTCGTGGTATGGGGGAATCTCATGTCAGAAAGTTTATTACTGAAGGTGCAAAGGTAGTACTTACAGATTTGAATGAAGAGAGTGGTCAAGCGCTTGCCAATGAATTAGGTGAAAATGCTAAATTCGTGAAGCAAGACGTTACGAACGCAGCAGATTGGGAGCGCGTCATTACTGAAACTGAACAAGCTTTCGGACCTGTAAATATTCTTGTTAATAATGCTGGTATTAGTATGAATATCCCCATCGCTGAGATGACAGAAGCGCAATATCGTAAAATTGTCGATATTAATCAGGTGTCGGTATTTCTAGGAATGAAGGCTGTTCTGCCTTCTATGCAAAAAACTGAAAACGGCTCAATCGTTAACATTTCATCAATGAATGGCTTAGTGGCCGGGGCCATTGGTTATACAGATACGAAGTTTGCAGTTCGTGGTATGTCGAAGGCCGCTGCAATAGAATTTGCTGACTATGGTATTCGTGTAAACTCGGTTCACCCTGGCGTGATTGAAACACCAATGGTTACAGAAGGTGATGCTGCTGAAGTAATTAAGGAATTTGCCAAACATATTCCGTTGAAGCGAGTTGCCAAATCAGAAGAGGTTTCCAACCTTGTGCTGTTTCTAGCTTCGGAAGAATCCAGCTATTCAACTGGTTCTGAATTTGTTATTGATGGTGGTTTAACTGCGAGATAGTATAGGAATAGCAAGCTGTGAACACTCGCTTGCTCCATACAATGAGAGCATATATTTAATCCGAGCTATTTTCAGAGGTTCTGAATATAGCTCGGATTTTCTTATGTAATAGCAAGTGACATGGGGATTAATAATATAGTGATGTAAAACCTCACAAAAAAGAGGTTTTTTTTGGTGTATATAGAAATGTATTGTAGTTGTATGTTTTGGATTGATGGGTTATTAAATAACGCTTGCAATCCAAACGTTACAATGAAGAATATACTAGTCAATAAAAGTCATACTTTCGATGAAGCCGCATACTAAAGTATAGTGACATCGCAGGTAAATACAATGTTATAGGAGGAGATTGTTATGAAAATACAGAGTGTAGTTTTTTTGAATAATTGCAAGGCAGTAGGTACAATTCGAGGAGGATTACGAAATGAAGTTAGAAGATTTGGGGTGGAATCCCTACTTTGAAAACGTTCGAGTGGAGAAAAACTATTCAAGAAATATGATGGGCCGAGTCATCGCTGAATATAAGCATTTGTATAAGGTTTATACAGAAGATGGAGAATGTGCTGCAGAAGTAACTGGTAAGCTACGGCATCAGGCGACTAATCGAGCAATGTTTCCTGCTGTTGGAGATTGGGTCGTTGTTCAAGATTTGGTAGGTGAATCGAAAAAGCTGATTCAGGAAGTTCTGCCTAGGCAAAGTAAGTTTTCGCGGAAAGTAGCGGGTGCAGTTATTGAAGAGCAAATAGTTGCCTCTAATGTAGACACAATATTTCTCGTCAATGCGCTCAATCATGATTTTAATGTAAGAAGAATTGAAAGAGCCCTTATTCTTGCATGGGAAGGTGGAGCTCAGCCCGTTATTATATTAAGCAAAGGTGACCTTTGCGATGATGTTGCCTCCAAAATTAGTGAGGTAGAGTCTGTAGCCGTTGGCGTTCCGATTCATGTGATTACAGCGGTCGAAGCGGATGGATGTGAGGCAGTTCGTGAATATATTCAGCCTGGCAAAACGATAGCATTAATCGGATCATCTGGAGTAGGAAAGTCTACATTGATTAATCGAATACTAGGTGAAGAACTGCAACGAGTCAATGAAGTACGCGAAGGCGATGATCGAGGCAAGCATACGACTACCCATCGCCAACTGCTTCTTATTCCTGAAGGTGGTCTTATTATGGATACACCAGGGATGAGAGAGCTACAGCTATGGGATGCAGATGAGGGTGTTTCGAGTACGTTTGAAGATGTTGATAGCCTAATAGCGCAATGTCGATTTAGCGATTGTAACCATAATAATGAGCCAGGTTGTGCCGTTAGAGCTGCGCTGACTAATGGTGAGTTAGAACAGAGTCGTTACAATAACTACTTGAAGATGAATCGAGAATTAGCGTATATCAATAGCAAAGCATCTGCTAATTTAAGGAATGAACAGAAGTCTAAAGGAAAGCAGATTAGTATGTATTTGAAAACGAAGAACAAGAGTATTTACTGAACGGATTTTGTAATAGGAAGGGGAAAAAATATGAACCATAAAAAGTATATTGTTACTTCTCTTATTGGATCGTTATTTTTATTGATTTCCTATCCAATCGGCTTATTCTCAATCGTTATTATGATATTTCCGTTCATTTGGTTTTTTATTTACCGTATGATTGATAAAGTTAAATGGACGGATAAGAAGAAAAAAATATGCTAGTATATCAATAATTAATGTCATTAATGGTAAGTTAAAAGTAGCGTATGAGAGATGTTCATACGCTGCTTTTTTATGAAATAGGCAAATTAACCGTAAATGTTGTGCCTTTTCCAAGTTCACTCTCAACACTAATTGTTCCACCGTGCATTTCAACGATCTTTTTCACGATGGAAAGACCCAAGCCGCTGCCACCTTTAGAGCGCTCACGTGCATGATCTGCTTTATAAAAACGCTCAAAAATATGAAGCTGGTCTTGCCTTGCGATACCAATACCGGTATCTGTAATGCGGATAATCGCTTGCTCATCAACTTGTCTTAGAGAAATCGTTATCGTTCCATTGGATGGTATGAATTTAATGCTGTTATGAATGATATTGGTCCATACTTGGCTCATTAGATCTTCATCAGCAAGGATTGAGACTTTATCCAACGAGATGCTTAACTCTAAGTTTTTTTGCATCCAATTCGGTTCACATGCTAATATGATCGTTTTAATTTGTTGATAGAGAGAATATCTCTTCTTGTCGAAAGGATGCTGCTCAGATTCAAGCGATGTTAGCTTCATTAGATTGTCACTAAGCTTTGAAAGACGACGACTCTCCATTTCGATAATGTTCAAATAGTGATTATTTTCTTCAATAGAAAGGTTATTGAGCTGTAAAGCCTGGGCGAACCCTACAATCGAAGTAAGTGGTGATTGAATTTCATGTGAGACGTTCGAGATAAATTCCTGACGTAAATCCTCCATTTGCTGCAATTGTGTAGTCATATGATTGAAATGGTCAACCAATTGCGTTAATTCCTCTCGCTGATTGAATGAAAAATCCAAAGAAACATTAAAATTACCACTTGCTACTTTACGGAGAGCAGTATTAATTTCTTGAAAGACATTGCGATGCTTATTACGTGTAAATAAATGAAAGACACCACTGAATATGAACAATAAGAATATGCCGCCAAACGTAGTTGCGATAAAGCGTACGTAAGCTGACATATCGAGCTGAATGAACCCAATCAAAAGATAAGCGGACGAGAAGCATACAAAAATAAGCGAAAATATAGAGAGATGAAAGAGAATATGTTTTAGTACATGTAAGATTTTCATCCCATCAACTCCAAACGATAGCCTAATCCCCAAATCGTTGTGATTCGAAATAAAAATTCATCCTCAGGGAATCGATTTCTCACTCGCTTAATATGGACATCAACAGTACGTTCATCACCTTCGTAATCATAGCCCCAAATATCTTCAATCAAATCTTCCCGGGAAAAGGTTTTCCCAGGATAACTACCTAATTTGAATAATAATTCAAATTCTTTTAACGGAATCGTATATTGATGATTTCCTAATGAGATTTCATACGTTTTGCGATTCATGCTCAGTTCACCAATATGAAGTGTTTGCGAGATAGCAAGATTATAACGCTTCAATAATGCCTTAACGCGCATCACTAATTCGATCGGTTCAAATGGCTTGACGAGATAATCATCTGCTCCGAGGTTGAAGCCCTTCACCTTTTGAGTTGTCTCTCCTCTAGCTGTAAGCATAAGGATAGGAATATCACTGTAATCACGAATTTCCTGGCAAAGCTGCCAACCATCCATATTCGGCATCATAATGTCGATAATCGCTAGGTCGACTTTATGTTTTTCTAAAAGTGTCATCGCTTCTATACCGTCAGCTGCTTCGTAAAGGTTAAACCCTTCTTTTCTAAGAAAGAACTTTAATAGCTCACGGATATGAGCATCGTCATCTACAATTAATAGTTTTGGCATCCATCTTCATTCCTTTGAGTGGATTAGGCGATTTCAAGCTTATGCAATTGTTGATTAGCAAATTCACGGTACAATTCATGGGATTGATATAACTCCTCATGCGTACCACTACCAGTAATGATACCTTTATCAAGGAAAATAATTTGATCGGAATCAACGACAGTAGATAGTCGATGAGCAATAACTATTGTTGTACGGCCTTTCATCAAATCATTCAAGGCTTGTTGTACAACATTTTCTGACTTGCTATCTAGACTTGACGTTGCTTCATCAAGCATTAATATTTTCGGATTTCTTAAAAACGCACGTGCAATGGCGATACGTTGTCGTTGACCACCAGATAGTTTCATACCTCTTTCGCCAACCTCGGTAGCATAACCTTTGGGTAGATCGTCGATAAATTGGTCGGCATAGGCCATTTTGGCAACTTTATTAATTTCTTCGTCTGTTACGTCACGTTCAATACCGTACGTAATATTATCTCTAATCGTACCAGCAACGATAGGGCTTTCCTGTGAAACATAACCGATATGACCTCTCCATGAAAGCAGAGAGAAATCTTGGATTGACTTGCCACCAATGGAAATCAGCCCATCATCGGGTGTGTAGAATCGTTCAAATAGAGAGAATAGTGTCGTTTTACCACTACCACTTGGTCCGACGATGGCAGTAACTTTACCTGCTTCTACATTGAAGGAAATATCTTTCAAGATTTGACCATCACTATTGTAGCTATAATTAACACGCTCTACTTTGATCGTTTCATTCATATTTGCAACTTCTTGTGTCGCATCTGGTTCTTGATCTGATTCCAAAATAGCAATGATCCGCTCGGTAGCACCTGTAGCTTTCTGGAATTGAGTGAAGAAAGAAGCCATTTGCCCCATCGGCATAATAATTTGGAAGAGATACATAATGAACGCAACTAAAGCACCAGCAGTTAATGCACCTGAAGAAACGCGCATCCCGCCGTAGCCTAATAGTAGAACAAGTAATGTCATCATTACTAAACTCATAATTGGTCCGATTGTAGATTGGACTTTTGCTTCCTTGAGACCAAAGCGAAACAGTTTCATAATGCCTCGTTTACCGTTATTATATTCAATATTTTCGGCATTTGAAGATTTCACAAGACGGATTTCGGACAATACCTGCGTAAGAACGGAAGTGAACTTTGCAGTCTCATCCTGTGTATCCTTGGAGATTTTGTACATCATTTTACCAAGCGGAACTAAGATTAAGGCTGCTATAGGAATGGCAATAAACATCATTAACGTCATTTGCCAATCAAGAATAAATAGAACGATAATTGCACCTACGATCGAGATAATTCCTGATACGAAGTTGGATAAATGCTGCGAGATTAATTCCTTTACGACAGAGGTATCATTCGTCATCCGGCTAACAGTTTCTCCAGAAGCATGCTCGTCAAAATAACTAATTGGGAGCACAAGTAGTTTTCTCCATAACTGATCTCGAATACCTGCGACGACAGATTGACCAATTCGATTTAACAAATAAATGGAGAAGCCACCTGCTAATGCTTGGAGAAGAATCGCAACGGCTAAGAGCGTAATACTGCCAGCATTTAATGAGCTAATTGAAAAATCATTAATAAGGTCTTTCGTAAATAACGGTACTAATAACCCCACACCTGCGGTCGATAAGCTCAATACTAATGCAATAGCTATTAATAATTTAGATGGCTTCGTTTGCTGGACTAATCGTAAAAATTGCTGCCACCCTTTTTGTTTTTTCTGTTGTTTCATGAAGATACATCCTCTCTCTTTTCGTTTACAATACGAAGTATATACATAAGTTATGAACTGAATATGAACGGAGCTGTTCGTTAGTTCGAGTATAAACTATAACCTTAGGTCAGGCTCAAGTGTAAATTGAAACTTTAATATTGTAAGGATTTTATTACAATAGTTTTAATCCCTACTAGTGCATCTTACCATTCATCTCTTGAAAAAGTGGTTGAATTGTGTATAATTTATTGTAAATGAATAGTTAAAATGTTTTCTAGGGTTCCGCAGCGTTATTAGTTGGTCTGGTCCGAGAGAAAACTCACAGCTTTGCTGTGTCACGGAAGGATAAAAGCCTGGGAGAAACTGTGCAAAACAGTTGTCTCTTGGGCTTTTTTTGTTTTTTGGGTAAAATAAAATCGGAGGTGTTGATACAATGAATTCGAATTGGGTTAAAGTTATTATTGCTGCTTTTTTTGAAGTGTTTTGGGTTATCGGTCTAAAACACGCACATGATGTTTGGACTTGGACAGGAACAATTATTTCCATTGTCATTAGTTTTTACGTACTAATTATGGCGGGACGAAAACTTCCCGTAGGAACGGTGTATGCTGTTTTTGTTGGCTTAGGTACAGCTGGAACAGTAATTTCTGAAGTTATTATTTTTGGAGAACCATTTAAGTTAAGTAAGATGCTCCTAATCTTATTGTTATTAGTAGGTGTCATTGGCTTGAAAATGGTAACAAAAGATAATGTGCAGAAGGGAGCTGAACACTGATGGCATGGGTATCATTAATTTTAGCAGGGTTATGTGAAATGTTCGGTGTTGCTATGATGAGTAAATTGAACAACGATAAAAACTGGCAATCATTCGTATTATTATTTGTCGGCTTTGGTTCAAGTTTTCTGTTCCTCGCTTATGCAATGGAATATTTGCCAATGGGGACAGCGTATGCAATATGGACAGGTATCGGAGCATCTGGAGGAGCGATTCTCGGTATGATGCTATATGGTGAATCCAAAGATTATCGAAGAATTATTTTCATCGCAATGATTCTAAGTGCTGCAGTTGGGTTAAAGCTTGTCTCGTAAACAAATAAAAGCGAAATAGAGGTGTTAGCTATGGCAGAACCACTTAAAAATATGTACAATAAAGACTTTTTACGACAGTTTGGCGGAATTATTCAAGCCGCTTATCCACCATTTTCAATTGATGCTTTTGTAGAAAATGTGTTGGCTGATGAGTGGGAAGGGCTCGCACTTAAACAAAGAATCCGTAAAATTACAATATCGCTTGGAATATATTTACCAGAAAAATATGCGGAAGCTATTCATATTTTATTAATTGTTAATGAATCTTGCAGTGGCTTCCCCTATCTTATTTTGCCTGATTTCGTTGAAGTATATGGACAAGATGTTGCGGATTGGGAGTTATCAATGCTTGCATTAGAGAAATTTACTTCACACTCTTCAGCGGAATTTGCAGTTAGACCATTTATTATTCGTGATCCGAAGCGGATGATGAAGCAGATGCTGCATTGGACTAATAGCTCGGATGAACATGTCAGAAGACTGGCAAGTGAAGGTTGTAGACCAAGACTTCCTTGGGGGCAAGCGCTTGTAATGTTCAAAAAAGATCCAGCACCCGTTCTTGAAATATTGGAGCAGTTGAAGAAAGATCAATCTCTCTATGTACGGAAAAGTGTAGCTAACAATTTGAATGATATTGCTAAAGACCATCCACAGGTTGTTATTGAGATTGCCCGTCGTTGGCTTGGACAAAATAAAGATACGGACTGGATTGTGAGACATGGCTGTAGAACTTTGATTCGACAAGCTGATCCCGAAGTACTCGCATTATTTGGTTATGCCGAATCTTCTGAGGATTGTACAATTATTGAGCATGCTAAGCTTGAGGTAGACCAAGCTACTTTATCCATTGGCGGAGAATGTGTATTAGGCTACAAGCTGCTTATAAAACAAGGCGATCCTGTTCGTATTAGAGTGGAGTATGGGATTGATTTTGTGAAATCCGGTGGAAAAGTATCTCGCAAAAAGTTTTTATTGTCTGATAAAACGGTAGCGGGTGGAACACAACTGGAGGAGAATAGAACTCATCGCTGGTCTGATCTAACTACACGTCGTCATTATCCGGGTGTTCATCGTATTGTTTTATTAGTTAATGGCTTAGAGGTTGCTTCAACTGAAATGCTACTCGAAATGTAAATTTGACATGCATATGACTCATCTAACAACGGCATAATACATATGGAGGTGATATTAATGAGTAAGACCGATGTGCTTACAATTGACGCCAAAACATTAGTTAAAGCTTGGCAAGATGCTCTTCCTGAATTTATTAAGCCAACAGGTGAATGCTCAATTCAAGCGGATGAGAAATTTTCGGACACGTTATTGATTCACATTAAAGATGATGGACGATCACACTATTCATTCGATTTTAGAGTGAAGTATGTCGATGACCGTGAGATCCATGTTGAATTCGTTGATGTTGAAAAAGGCGAGGTACATGCAGATGAGCAAACAGACATTATTCAATCCTTAGTTAAAGATTATATTAGGCATATTCGTGAATGTGCACAGAGTTTGAAGGGAGTGACCAAACAATGACTAAAGCCAAGCCAGGAATAGATAAAAATTTGCAAAATGTTGTGAAAGAACTAGAAAAACCTGATCTAGATGCACATGGTAATCAACAATTGAATCAACAGCATATGGATAATTTGAATGGTGACTCGTTGCACTATAACAAAAAGGCATATGAAACGGAGCAGCACGAATAGATAAAGTTAGTTGTATGAAGGGAGAATTACGATGAATAAAGAGAAGAACGAGCCAGAAAATCCTCATTATGCTGATACTCATGCCAAACCAACAAATCCTGGTAATGAGCCACTTTCAGGATCTAAGAAAGTGAAAAATAAAAATCACTCACGTACAGCTCCTTCAGAAGGTTCATAAAGGCTGTTCAGAAAGTCCATTTCAAATAAAAAATTAATCAAACTAAAAACCCAACAATGTTGATTTATCAGCATTGTTGGGTTTTTGATTTATCTACACGCTGACTTAAGAAACTACTTTTCAGACAGTTTTTGAGAGTATTGAAAGAAAATAAATCTATTGTAATTGGAAAAAAATTCAGTATAATATAATTAACCAATGGTCAATAAAGGGGTATATATAGTGTCAGCGCGAAAAAAAGTAGCAGAAGAACTTACGAAGGATATTATTATAGCAGAGGCTAATCGACAATTTTTAACGAAAGATTATTATCAAGTATCGATGCGAGCAATTGCAAAAGTACTTGATTGTAGTCATGGGGCAATATATTATCACTTTGCCAACAAGGCAGAATTATTTTATGCCGTCATTTCACAGTATTTTGATGAAGTGAATGCGTTATTGAAAAGTGCTCTCCTTGCAGATGGAGATTCGCAATCAAGAACAATGGCAGTGTTTACTGGATTTATTGAATTCGGATTGAATCATCAGAGCCAGTATCAATTTATGTTTATGATGCGTAATAATGAAGTAGATCCTCTTGCGCAAAAAGCGGCCAACGAGAGCTATGAGCAATTTGCTCAAACGTTGCAGCATATCCATCAGCAGAAACTTTCAATCTCCAAAGTATATTCTGTATTTATTTCTTTGCATGGGTTTGTTTCATTCTTTCTTGGGGCAGTTGAAAATTATGATGAAGCAAAAGAAACGGCAATCATGCATGCCAAATTTTTATTAGACGCTCTAGATTAGATTCTAGAGCTATTATTTTCACAATTATTGACCAGTGGTTAATTAATGAGGATGAGGTGTGTTGTATGAGGAAGGTATTAGTAGCAGGAGCAACTGGTGGTATTGGATATGCATTGGTGCAACAATTAACGAAGGAAAATATTAAGGTCGTAGCTTTTGCACGCGGTGAGGATAAGTTACAAGCATTGTTTGGTCATAATAAGCTTGTTACATGTGTTTCTGGAGATGTATTAATTAAGCAAAATTTACTTGATGCATGTGTAGATATCGATTCAATGATAAATGCTGTAGGCTTCCCATATGGACAATGGAATGAAACGCATATGCCTTGTCTAGCGAATATGTTGGAGGCAGCAAAAATAAGTAGGAGCAAGTTTATCGATTCTCCAAAAGAAGACATCCACTTCAATCATATGAAGGGCATAGCCCAATGATAAGTGGGTGATGAATTTTGGTTAGGCGATAGCCTAAAAGACTATCTTTAGGGGATCGTATGTTCTATAATTGAAGCGAGGATCTTATGATGTGAGGTGAACGTCAGTGCTGATCAATAAAGCCTATCAATTTCGTATCTATCCAAACAAAGACCAACAAATCCTTATAACGAAAACCATCGGCTGCAGCCGCTTTGTTTTCAATCATTTTTTGGATAAATGGAATCATGCCTACCAAGAAAGTGGGAGAGGATTATCCTATTCTAGTT
>DXHF01000328.1 GCA_019113605.1 Candidatus Paenibacillus intestinavium | reverse complement strand
ATGGCGAACGCTATGACATCACTCTAATCCAGATTCACCTTGATATAAAAGAGAGAGAAATCTTGCGAATGCGTGAGCATGTGTGAGAAAACCCTTAGTAACCAGAGGGACGTACGCTGTGCTACTCGTTTCCGCTGGAGTGCATCTTCTTGGTGCTGACAGCCCACGATTTTGAACTTTCATTTTAAGCGGGAGTTCAAAATCGCAGACAGTGATCACGATGATTATGCTTACGTAGCTTAGTCGACGGCAAGAATAATGCCCGCTAATTGAACAATAATATATTAATTTAGGAGAGTGGTTACATGTCAAGCAACAACAGCTTCTACATCACAACACCAATTTACTATCCGAGTGATAAATTACATATTGGTCATGCCTACACAACGGTAGCGGGAGACGCTACAGCACGTTATAAGCGTCTACGTGGCTATGATGTATGGTATTTGACTGGTACAGATGAGCATGGCCAGAAAATCGAACGAAACGCTTTGAAAAGTGGTAAAACTCCGATCGAATTTGTTGATGAAATTGTTAGTGGCATTCAAAAACTTTGGGCTAAGCTAGAAATTTCCAATGATGATTTTATTCGTACAACGGAAGAGCGTCATAAAGTCGTTGTTGAAAAGCTATTCAAGAAATTACTCGATCAAGATGACATTTACAAAGGATCATATGAAGGCTGGTACTGTACACCATGCGAGTCTTATTTCTTAGAAAATAAATTAGTCAATGGCAACTGTCCCGATTGTGGTCGCCCTGTGGAATTACTGAAAGAAGAAAGCTATTTCTTCCGTATGAGCAAATATGCAGATCGTTTGCTGCAATATTATGAAGATCATCCAACGTTCATTCAGCCAGAATCACGTCGAAACGAAATGATTAACAACTTTATTAAGCCTGGTCTAGAAGATCTAGCCGTATCGCGTACATCATTTGATTGGGGTATTAAAGTTCCAGGAGATCCAAAGCATGTGATCTATGTATGGATAGATGCTTTGTCCAACTATATTACAGCTATCGGTTATGGTGATGATACGAAAAAAGATATGTTCGAGAAATATTGGGCTGCGGATGTGCACCTTGTTGGGAAAGAAATTGTACGTTTCCATACGATTTACTGGCCGATTATGTTAATGGCATTAGATTTACCGCTGCCGAAAAAGGTATTTGCACATGGTTGGTTATTGACGAAGGAAGGTAAAATGTCAAAATCTAAAGGGACAGTTATTGATCCTGTTGTCCTTATCGATCGTTACGGTCTTGATGCACTTCGTTATTACTTGCTACGTGAAGTGCCATTCGGTTCTGATGGTGAGTTTACACCGAATAACTTTATCGAACGTATTAACTTCGATCTTGCTAACGATCTAGGTAATCTATTGAATCGTACCATTGCGATGATCGATAAATATTTCGCAGGAAATATTCCAACAGACTTTGGTACAACGTCTACATTTGATGAAGAGCTTGAAAGCTATGCGCTATCTACGCTGAAGCAGGTAGAGGAAGCAATGGATAATATGGAGTTCTCTGTAGCGCTAACTGCGATCTGGAAATTTGTAAGTCGCACAAATAAATATATCGATGAGACTCAACCATGGGCATTGGCGAAAGATCCGGCAGAAGCTACTAAGCTAGCTTCCGTTATGGGTCATCTAGCGGAATCTCTTCGTTCAATTAGCATTATGATCCAGCCATTTTTAACACATGCTCCGCGTCAAATGTGGCAGCAACTTGGAATTGTTGAAGGTGAATTAACTGCTTGGGATAGCATTGCCAATTATAATAAAATCCCAGCAGGGACTAAAGTAGAGAAGGCTGATCCTATTTTCCCTCGTCTTGATCTAGATGAGGAAGTAACATTCATTACTAGCTCGATGAAGGGTGGCAGTGCTACTGCTGAACCAACAGCTGCAATTGAAAAACCTGCTGATAGTAAAGAGGAAATCGGGATTGAAGATTTTGCTAAAGTTGAATTACGTGTTGCGCAAGTCATTCAAGCTGAACCTGTACCGAAGGCTGATAAATTATTGAAGTTACAGCTTGATCTTGGCTATGAACAACGCCAAGTTGTATCCGGCATTGCGAAATTTTATAAGCCAGAAGATCTTGTTGGCAAAAAGGTTATTTGTGTGACGAATTTGAAGCCAGTGAAGCTACGCGGCGAATTATCTCAAGGGATGATACTTGCAGCCTCTGTAGATGATCAATTGACGTTAACTACGGTACCAGACAGTATGCCTAATGGCGCAATTGTGAAATAGTAGTGTGTATGAAAGAGCTATTTATTGCTAATGATGGCAATGAATAGCTCTTTTTTTTGCTGGAAAGAAAGGATTGACACTAGTCTATCGAACTACTATAATGAAAAACGTAATAGTAACGATTACTATTAACAAAACGCATTTATAGGAGATTATTACATGATTAATACAATGAACAAGCGTTTAAGTGCAATTATTGCGATTATTGCAATGATTGTGATGATTACAGGTTGCGGTAATGATACAAAGTCAAATAACGCA